>NZ_JAAKEM010000030.1:0-42273 GCF_011039195.1 Dysgonomonas sp. ZJ709 | reverse complement strand
CTACGGTAAAGCTGCCGCCTAATGGATTGTTTACGGATTTCAGTTTGTTGGTACGGGCTATCGTGGATCGGTAAACCGTCATCTTGCCATCTTCGTCGGATGAGACGATTTCGGGGAAACCGTCGCCATCAACATCACGTAGGTCAAATTGAGTGCGGCTCATACTTTTGGATACACTAAGCCCCGGATTAATAGAAACCTTTAGTGGTGCAAAAGGAATAGGAATAGGGAAACTTGTTGTAAATGATGCATTCAACGACTCTGATGTACTGGCCGATTTACTTATATCGCCCATACCTTGCCATGGAATAGCCCCGGTAAATCCATTACCGGTATTGAATGCAACCAGTATTGAGTTTCCCTCTTTCCATACTTTATCTGCTAGCCCGTCAGAATCCACATCCATCAGAGCGTAATTTGTGTCATTAAATGTTGTTGCCAAACCAAAACCTGCAGAAATACTCGATCCTCCGAAATCAAATCCGAGGCTTGCCCCTGCATTGATGGATATACTCTTACCTGAATTGATTGAATTTAGATCCCAGTCAACAGCTTGGGAAAATCCATAACCCATATTTAACTGTACTTGTTTATTAGAAAGAATCTTATCGGGTAAACCGTCTCCGTTGACATCCATAAAAGTCTCTACCGCTTCATCTTCATTCCATGGTACTTCGATAGAACCTGCCGGCGTAACCTGTAATTTAGCTTGTTCTGCCGACTGGTTTGCAGTCCGAGCGTCTTTTTTCTGTTGTAGGCCGTCTTTATATTTTTTCATTTCGGAAGGATTACTCAGGTACTTAGCTGAAGCTGTAACGTTTGAAGAAGCATGTACAGGATTACCTCCGTAACCGGCACTTTTTGATGAGCTCTTACTCTTATGATTACCTATTCCACTTATAACTTCTCCGTCAAAACCTCCTTTTGCATTAGTAAACTGTATTTGGTTAGAAGTAATGATGTCGGGATAACCGTCTCCATTCATATCGGCAAAAGATGTAAGAGTTTTACTCTCTCCGCTTGACGTACTGGTAGTGATACCCATTACACCCACCATCCCGGCTATACTGCTGCTTTTGGTTTCTTGTATTACTCCAAATGCTCCGGAACCGGGTATGCAACTACCACCTGTCGACTGTCCACCCCCTATGGTTGAAAGTGGGTTTGTCAGGACAACATTTTGCTCTCCTAAACGGGAACTACTGATTATATTTCCTGCAATGAAAGCTCCTTGATTCTGCCCTGACCATTTCTGCTGAATAGTATCATTCTGATTGATAGACATCGGAAGGAATGCCGTTGAGACAGGATCCATCGTATCATTTTCACTTTCGGGTAATTTCAGCATATTCTCTGCGATAGGATTTCCATAACGCCCGTTGTTGGAATTATAGACAAACTGCCCCCAACCACGGTTTGTTATACCAAATCCATCATAATCTCTTGTTGTAAAGGTATTAATGGCAATAGTTGAGCTTGATCCGTTAACTGTGATAATTGCAGAAGGATTTCCTAATTTACTTAAAAGTTGTTTATCAATTACATAATATTCCACCCAAATTGTTCCTGCTTGTGCTGCAAGCGAATTTATTATTGAGCTTGGGGCAATTATACCATTAGTGATTGTTACTTCTTGTTTTAAAACTAATCCTGTAATATTCTTTACTGCCATCAATAGTTTTCCATTGATGGAAAGATCGGCTATTGCTGGAAGACCCGAGAATTTCGGCTCTATTTTCAGATTGCCATTCACTGCAAGATTATAAGGCTGCCCTTCCATCACATGACTTGCATAAGACTGGTAAGATACGGTAGCCCGGCTCTTAATAGTATTACCTGCAACATTATATTCAGCAACAGGATTCCACTTAATATTCTCTAATGCTACATTTGTTTGAGAAGCTATTTCAAATTTCAGATTCACTCCGTTAATTGCATTATTTATATTGAAGGATAGCTCTCCCGTATGTGTTTCGTCCCATGCAAAGTTTTTGGTATAAACGACTGATTCCGTATAAGAGGGGTTGTTACTTCCATCATCTAATATTTTATCGTTTGACAATAATACACGTAGAGTTACATTATCGGAAGTAACAGGCTTTTCGAATGCACCTTTTACCAGTACATTCACCGGACTGTTCAATCGAAGCGTGTTATCCTCACTGTATACATATCCTTCTGATGCTTTGTAAACAGCCGTACCCTGACTATTCGGATTAATCTGGTTAGTTCGGTCTATATAAGTAATAACCGGCGACCACATCACTTCATCAAAAGCTCCGTTGGACATACGGTCTGCTCCTGATTGCAGACGGAAATATACTTTCTGTCCTTTGGTTACACTTATACTACCTACTGTTGCCTGATAAGAATTGAAGTCCCCTTTAGCTATAGATTTATACCATCTCTCGTTACTTCCAACCTGAATGGCTACTCGTACACCATCCGCTTTTTCATATTCCTCTTCGTCATAGCCTGCTTGTGGCGACTGTAACTGAACATTTCCTTCGATCTTGATAGTTCCGTTAAATGGTGCTTCCCAAACTCTAACGGCATCTAACATCGGTGAGTTTTGAACCAACTCTTCCTGCTCCTGGGGATCGATCTGTGTATCGGAATCATCTATAATACCTCCTGCCATCATCGGACTGGGGGTGTCTCCACTACTTAGTGTAAAAGTAGGAATCAGCTTGCCATTGTTATCTTTCTCAATGTGGTTGAAATAAACTTTTCCATTCAGAACAAGGTCTACCAGACCGTCATTATTTATATCCGATAAATAGACTGTAGTTTTAGAGGTTGTACTGCTCTTATCGACACCTGCCACAGCTGTTAACTTTAAATATCCGGGGTTGACTTTTGCTCCTCCTCCATTGGTCGAGGACTTAGTTTCTGCAAATTTTGAAATTCCGTTTATTTTTATTTCATCACCATATTTGGTTTCCGAATCTGTTTTTTGAGAAACATTAGGTCTGTAATAAACAGAACTGCCTTTTTGATAAACTTTATCCGGTAGTCCGTCTCCGTCAATATCGACCAATGTTGACAGACCTTTTGTTGTACTGCTGGAATAACTGTAACTACCTCCGACAGTCATACTTTTAGTGGCTAAATCACCATTAAAAGGACCAACACCTGCATAAAAAGAGGCACTTGTTGCGGTAGTGACACTACCACCTAATGCACTCGCCTTATCACTGAATCCGGGAACACCCAGATTTGATACCGGATTAATAAACCCGGCATCAATGCCATCATCATGTAACTTCCACGTCTCAGCATCACTCTTAAATGGCTTGTACCCGTTTTTCGAATCCACATCATCATAATACTCCATTGTATGTGAAGCAAACTCGGCGCCGTAAGCATCCAGATGCGTCACCTTATCCAATATATTGGTATTAAAAGCACCTGCCTTATAAGCAAACGTATAACTTCTGAGCGTTTGACCCTCAAAAGCAATATCCACTTTATTCAGTAACTTATTGCTTGAAGTAAGGAAACCGTATCTTGCCGAATTGGTTTTCTTATCTTTCTGGGTAGTACTTGTTAAAGTAACCACCGTATGCGGTTCATTTCCTTTATTACCGGCTCTTACCTCTTTCAGGTAAATAGCTTTGGCAGTCAGACTACCTTTAACGGTTTCGTCTACCGTTTCATAAATATATTCGATATAATCGCCGTGCAATTCTTCCACACGAGACAGTTTCCATTCTACAATTACATCCTTATTGCCGCTTAATGTTTTTGCAGAACCTTTAAGTACTGTACCGTATGTATATTTAGTTCCCGACTTATCGGTTACTTCCCATGTATAATCGGCAGGAGTGCTGCCTTTACGAATGATCTTCGAGAAGCTGCCTTCGTTTCTCGGATAAAACTGACGGTCTGCCTTGCGGTTGATCTTATCTCCACGATGTGCTACGGAGCTTTCGCCCGCATCGTCCATCGTCATAAGCATACTTCCACCCATCGAATAAGTCTCGGTTTCTTTCGCATCGTCATAGCGAGGTACACCCCAGCGGGTATCTACCGATATAGAAGGAGTGCTTAAATCCCATCCTTCACCTAACCATCCTGCTCCACCATCGGAGTTGTATTGAATACCCAGACTCGGTTGCATACCGTTACGTGCCGGAGGCATCTCAAAACCGTAGCTCAATCCTGCCGAACCTCTGTTATTAGCCGCAGGAGGTGCGATTACCTGTACTTTTGCCGTAGGGTCTGCCGCTTTGATGTCATTCATCATAGTCGGGGCAAAACCTTGCGTTTCGGGAGATTCGGGTGTTTGAATCACTCCGTTTATCATATCCGTAAAGTGGGTGGTTGTCGATACGATCAATTGATTCTTCTTATCGATCGTATCACGTTTTAATGCTACCCAGTGTTTTGTATCGAGGTCGAAATAGTAAGTTTTGATATCATCCTCTGTATAGCCGCTCGGTAGCTTGGTGCGGTCGTACTTGATAGTTACTTTGGCTCCCTCTGCAAAATGTTCGCCATGAGGAAGGAAACGATACCCTTTATGCGAAGCTGTCACATTGCTCATAGCCATATCCAAAGCAGGAAGGTCGATATGCCTTAATGTAGTGATCGAAATATCTTTAGTTGCCAGAAGGGCTTTCGAATCCACATTCAACAGAGCTGTTTCGAGTTTCAAATCTTCCGCAATACCTTTTTGGAAGGTTTTGGAAGTTTGTTTGGTATTGTTATTCATCGCATACTCTATATCGGCAGAAGCACCGTTTGTAAAGCTGATTTCTTTACTTACTTCTTTGCCGTTTGCCAGTATGGCTTTTACGTTTACTGTTCTGTTTGCATTTAACGGAACAACGGTTTCAAACTCGCCATTGGAAGCATTTATTTGTTTTCCGTCGACATAGATTTTAGAGCCGGCTATATTTTTGTCCTGAATAAAACCATGTACATAGGCTTTATTATCATAGCTCGTTTGCGTAGCGTTTACGATCAGCGGCGATTGGTTCGCTCCTTTTTCCACCTCGATGGACAGGTTCTTTACCTTGTATCCGTACTGCGCATTCTCGGGCAAACTAAACTGAATTTGGTTGTCTCCTTTTTTGAGCCATCCGGGGTTCAATTGTTCTCTTTGCAAAGCCGGTTTATCCGATAGTTTTACCAGATAACCGCCTGTTGCCAAGCGGTCGTTAATGCTTTTTGGTACACTGGTATAATCAGATACGCCTTCCAGTTCGTAGCTTAACCATACTTTGTCATTTTCAGAAAATGCCTGATCTAAACTGACAGTGAAAATATTATCCGAAGGATTGTCGAGTTGTTTTCCCGCATAACTGCCGATAATACCTTCTTTATTAGTAGAAAGGTATTGAATCACGGCTGTTTTCGTTGTGGCTTCTTTTCCTTGTTGAACAGAATCCGAAGGTTGTACATACACAGGATTACCTGCGGCTGTTGCCGTTATCTGACCGGTCTTATTTTCAGCCGGAACAGAAGCATATTCCTGTGGGCTTTTTTGAGAGAAGGTCACCGCTCCCAATATCCCGGCACACGCTATGAGTGTGCCGATGAGTATATATTGTTTCTTTCTTTGTTTCATAGGTCTACTTATTAAGTAATACAAAGTATTTAATGCGACATTTTAATGTTATAACTAACTATAGTTGATTCACCCAGCCAAAGCAATAAAAAGGTCTGAGACCTTATTTAACTATCACTTTCTTACTGAATTCCCCGGTGGTAGTTATAGCCTTGATAATATACACACCGGATTGGGTGAAGTCAAAATCGGCTTCCTGCAATACACGGGGGGTCGGAAGGTTCACCTTCTTAATAAGTACTCCCGTCATATTGTAAGCTGTAAAAGTCACTACTTCGGGTTCAGCGAATGTTACACGGGCTGTCACTGATCTTGTATCCCCTGCATTCTTGTAGAAAACGGTCATATTATCGCTTTCCGCCTGAGGTTGTACAGTTTGCTCCGAGTCTCCCTGCGGATCTCCGTTACACGGATCTTCCAGCGTCACCCTGTAGATAATGGAAGAGTTGTTGGATTGCCCGATGGTCAGGTTGTCCGTTCTTGCCCACTTATAATCGGCAAGGTCGAAGAAGCCCGTGGCTGTTACATTGAAGATTTCGGCAGGACCAAAGCTGGTATCGATCAGTCCATAAAATTTCAAAAGGTAATCGAGCCATGAAATACTGCCAGTGGCGATCTGAGTAGCATTCTTCTTGTATTTAAGGCCGCTCATCGTTTTTTCAATACGAATCACATCGCCTACGGCAACCGAAGTAAGAACAGATGTGGCTACTTTTCCGTTGGTTACTATATACAGGTTTGCACCCTGTTTCTTCAATCCGTAATGAATGATATTCTTGGTATTATTCACATCCTCGACAAAGGTGGTGTAACCGATCATATACGAATCTGTCAGATTGGAGATGGTCCATTCCAGAGCCCCGTCCATAACAGGTAAACAGTTCGTCGTTTTGGCACGGGTAGGTTTAATAGTGGCATCGATATTCTGGAAGTTAAAGCCTCCGGCTTCGGTGATTGCCAGATCGTAAGTTCCTCCCGAGAGTCCATTTATCTCAATGGTGTAATCGAACTCTTTGCCTGATTTGACAATCTGCCCTGTATTTACATCAGTCAGGGTATAGTTAAATGCCGGATTTCCGGAAGTCAGCCTGATTTTTATTTTTCCGTCAGTCTGATTGCAAGTAGGATCGGTTACTTCTATTTCTCCGGCAATATCAGATTCACGGTACATAAAGGTAAACTCATCCCCTGTATTCAGGAATACATTATTAAAAACAGCTTTTTGACGTGTAATATCGACTTCATCTACTTCGATAATTTCAGCTGTATTCACATCAATGCTCCCTGATCCCGAACGGTCGATAACCAGAAAGCTGCGTCCCTTGTTATTGTCTTTGAATTCAGCAGCACGGGTCGATGCGTAAGAAAGTTCGATCTTATTACCCGTATCGGTAAACCCTCCGTGGCGCAGTTCTCCTATTTTACTGTCGCTGCCGCCTTTCAACATACTGATAGCTCCATAGTAAGGCTTATTCATATCTGAAGCGGCAATCGTAATTTCAGTCTTAGCCTGTCTGGTTCCATTGACACGCAGGAAAACGATATTACCGCGTTTCTCCATTTCTATCTTTGAGGCCAATACCACCGAAAGTACAGAGTTCGCAGATACTACCCCTTGTATGATCGGATATACACTTCCCGATGTAGTGATGTAATAGCCGTAATCATGGCTGCCATTTGAAAGAATGCTTTGATTCGAACCGAATTTAATATAGAAATCGCCACTGATAGAGAATCCGCTTAGTCCCAGATAGCCGTCCGAATCCAGTAAAGGGGTAGCGGTATAGGCTACTCCCTGTGCTGTAGTTGTGGAGGACTTTGTTACAGACGATTTAAACCCGTTTGTGCTGATAACAAGGTCGTATTGCTGCCAGGCAAGCGTCCTTTCGGCTGGTGTAGTAGCGGTTATATTGGTTTTTACAAGCCACTGGCGGCTCATTATTTTATATCCCAGTTTGCCTTCTATCTCTTTAATCGTAATAGCGGCATTATTATCTCCCCAGAAAAGGTAATTGTTGTCTTTTAACGGACTGGCATCCTGACGGCCTAAAACAAGCAGGCGGGAAGCCGACGAGCGGTTATAAGGGCTGCTGTTGTAGAAGTAATCGTTCTGGTCGGAGTAATTGGTTAGTTCTTCATAGCTTGTGCCTGATTCATATTGGTAAAGCCCGCTGCTCTTATCCCTGTAAATAGCTGTAATCCGGTTATTGTATGCAGGATTAGCTGCATAGTCCCAAAGGAGTTCTTCATTGCTTCCGATATAGGAAACAGGGAGTGACAAAGCATATTTGATAGCCAGATAGGAATCGACCCTACGCCTTTCTATGGGTGTAAGCAGGCGGTTGTAGGCGATCAGTTCGGGTATATAACCTGTGAAAGCTTTGTTCTCACTACTGGTTAACGAAAAGGTCGAGTTATAATTAACGTTGGTTTTAGTGTAGGTGCTGCCTAAGCTTAACGTAGCTATATCTTTTTCACCCCAGATGCTAGTGGCGGGAGGTATGCTGCGGTAATAGGCGGCTATCCGCATGGATTTAACCCGAAAGTCATTAACACTTGATTCGGCATCGCCCGATGAATACATCAAATCCATGCCTTCGGATTGTCCGTAATCGAATTTACTTTTGCCGCTTTCAATGCTCGGTATGATTTTATCGGTGGTGACCAGTACACCTTGTCCGGGACGGCCGTTTATTCCGTAGAGAATCATTTCCTTGTCGAAGTTGGCATTGGGTGCGAATAGGCCGACAATGGTTGCCTGGGACAGGTTGGTGCGTTTCAGGCGTACCTCCCTTGTTTTGGTGTCCAGCGATTTGTTCATGCTCAAAGCGGGGTTACCGTTATAAAAACGGACGGAACTGTTGGTAAACTCATCCCCGAGGGCGGCTCCCTGGTCGCTGTATACATTCAGACGCAGCGAATCGCCGCTGAAATCCTGCCAGCGGTAAGTGCCGTTCAGGTCTGTGCCTGTAGGCCTTGCCTGAAACCAGAGTTCGGGACTGCCCACGCCTCCGGGCGACTGCGCAAAGAGGCTTCCTGTACATAGTGACAGGAGAAGTAAATGCGTAAATCGTTTCTTCATAAAAAAAGTAATAATTATTGGTAGTTTGTACTTCTAGTATAGATAATTTAAAAAGCAGAACATGAAACTTCAGGCAATAGCTAACCCGGGGAAGTTTCAGGGAACATCTCATAAGAAGGTTAAATGCAGAGAAATATAAGCCACAGCCAATTTCTTGAATTGCCTTCCGATTGTTATTTTTTGTTTATTTTGAAAATAATAGAATTTTACGTTGTGCTTTACTCTGTTTGTTTTAATAATAGCCTATAGTCTTGTATGTACGTTTTTTATATCAGTATGATTTAAAAATTAATACGTGTTTATCAGACGCAAATATATATGCTTTATTTAAATATCAATTATAGTAATTAATATATTTTGGTTAAATTTAATTAAATAACATTTATTGTATATGAAAAGAAGTAGAGAATAGGTAATGATGTTTATCAGTAAAACAGAGTTGCAAAAATATACATTGTTTAACCCATTTTTATACAGTATAATGATACATATAGATTTTTACTGATTTTAAATATTGAGATAAACTTCTAATCAGAATGTTGAGAAAATGTAGCTATAGATTTCTGCAATCTGAATAAAGGAATTAATAGATGGTAAGTAATATAAAAGTCAGGCTAAAATAAATTTATTTATATCCTTCTTTGCAATCTTCCTGATTTAAATAAGAGGAGATATAAATAATAAGTATTCGGTTATTCTTTCGGCAAGCTATTTCGCGTCCAATTCGCAGATGCAAGGTCAGGCCCTTGGTTTTGCACTAAATCTCCAAACCTCGCTATCCGCGAGGCTGGTATTTAGTACAAAAACCTTGCATCTGCGGGACGTCTCATGCTTTGTCTGCCTTAGAATAACCGAATACTTGTTGTTTATGCAGGTATTCATAATATTAATTTAAAAAAATTAAGCGTATGAGTATTTTAATTCCTGTCAAAACCAGAACATTAGTAAAAGACATTAGTAAAGAATTAAAAGTCTTTTTTCCAAAGATTTACTTTAATATAAAGACTACACAAGAGTATAATAAAACCATTATTACAATCTCTTACATTGATAGTGTCTCTAAAGCGAGGGTAAGAAATATTACCAGACAATTTCCACAAAGGTATTCTGCCGGTAGAAACACTATTAAAGTAAACATTCTTATAGATAGACAGATGAGCCATGAAGTTCAGTCGGTGTTGTTGAGCGAAATGAAAACTGTGTTTAAAATAAATACTGAATTAAATGTCAAAGATTGGTTTGAACCGACTAATGAAAAAGTTGAAACTTATCTACAGAAAATATTTAATATCAGAGATTTTTAGGACGATAAATTATAAATGCTCCGGAACTGATGGTTTTGGGGATAAATTTAAATAATAAACAGTCATTAAAATATACACACAAATGGGATTTACACTATCAATTGATAAAACCGGAAAAGATCAGGGCAAAGCCAATTATGCCAATGCTTTTATTGGCTTTGGTGTTGACAACAGAAAGTCATCAACAGGAATCTATTTGGAAGATGCCAAAAAAGCAGGGCTTCCTGTAAATTATGAAATAATCCCTAGTGCCGATACCCTTGCTTTTGTTTCTGTTCCAAGTGAAGGCGTTAAAAATGAAATAATAATTTCTTTGGCTTTACTTATACTCAAGGGTGGAGGAACTATTATTATGGATAGAAGTGGTACAGGTTTTGGTCAGTCTCATTCGAAATTTAATATCAATGGGGAAGGCAAAGTACAGGATGCACTGGGAAATCCTTCAGGACAAACGAAGGAAGGTTATAATATCTGGGGAAATTTAAATAAGACATTATGAAAACCCGTCGTTTCTGTCCGCACTGTGGACGCCCTGTAGTCAAATCACGAATCAAAGGTTATACATTCCAGTGTAATAATTGTGATGAAGATTTTTATAGGTTTGAAGTTCTGCGTATCAAGGATATGAGAATTGTCAAACAACTATGCCAGCAGACTATCCGGCACGAACGCCAAAACGGATGTAAGCTTTTTAGTGTATATAAACCCTACCCAAATACAAGTAAAAATATGAAACAAAAAGAAATACTGGTCAGATACCATTCCGCCGATGTAGGCTTTTGCCGGGAAATATGGCAGGCAAAACCTGAAAATGAGAAAGCCAACTGGCTCGGATATGATACCGAGTGTGGAGATTGGATGTTTCTCAGTGGCGGACCATATGGTTATGCTGAACCCGAACATTCTGTTCCTAAAGAAATTGAAATTGTTATTTGCAATTCGGATTGGATAGAATATTACCGTACAGGGAATGACCGGACAAGGTTTCCCGATGGCTTTCCAACATTCGATCAGGCTTGTGAAAAACATTGGAATACTATAAGGCACGAACATCTTCCCACTGTCGGTAAACCCGAACTCGTACACTTCCTGGAAGAAGTTAAGCCCGATAATCTATGTAATATCGATAATTTAAACTGGAACTATAATTATTATCACAATATAGATCCAGATAATCTTATTGAGGATGGTATTAGAGTCAGCCGCGAAGATAAAGGCGATTTCAAAACAGCTTTTCTGATGCACTTCGACTATATGGGTAAGAGATACCATATTGTCCGATATGCACAGCATCATAGTATGTGCAACGCCCGATGGTATATGTATGCAGTAGTAGCACTCATTGATGGGAAAATTAACGGAAATATGTATTGGTTAGGTAACGGACTGATAAGCAATAAATGATTAATCAATAAATAAAGAATTATATGAAAGAAGAATATTACATGCTGAAGAGCAAAGAAGAAATAATCAGAGGAAAGATGAAAACTTTGATTATAAAAGCTATCACAGAACATAACGGACGCATAACGTTCAAAAAAGAAGAAGATGATGACGAATACCCATTGACGACCCTATTATCCGGAAGTAAAGACATTTATTTTATCTCAATTACGGATGTATACCTTGATGAGGGAGGAGTGAGAATCTATGCTGATGGTATTGACGATGATTCTATATGTCGTAAAACCGGTTTCGAAATAGAAGAAGAGCGATATTCAGATATTCTCTTTTTTATTGCCTATGTATTAGAATGGAATAAAAAAGAGAATACGCAGGAAATCAAAGACAATATCAACTCCACTATAATGGAAATGGCCTGTGAATTAGCTGAAAAGGAAATGTCAGACGGGTATGGAAAGCTCCCTGAATATTTTATGAACAAGGATGGAGGATATACAGACTTTTATCAAAATATATTTAATCCCATTTATGATAAATACTATAACCGGATAGCGGAATTAGCAGATTTTGAATACGAATAAAAATGAAATCATGAAAAAAGAAGAACTCGAATTAGGAATGGTATTCACCTTCGGTCAACGGACTGATATCGAATACGTAATCATTTGTTTAGGTAAAGATTCGGCTACAATGGAAGCAATAACAATGCGTAGTGACAGTAGTAACAGGCATGGTTGTGGTTTTGGTTGGTTTGAGAACAGCACTACTAAATTTATCCGTAAAATGGATGCAAATGAATTAGCCTGCTATCAAATGAATGATCCTATCTGTAACCTTGAAAATGGAATATATATAGCCTTACAGAACATCGATACACTTCTTCTTCAGCCTAGTATTTCAGAAAATGAAATAATTCATGTACAATCTGTTCAGTGGGAGGATGCAGCGAACTATCAAGGGAAATATCATAAAATGAATGTTGTCTTCAGGCAATTCGGAAAAGAAGGAAGTGATCGGTTGATTTTTGGTAATGAGCATAAGATGGCCTGCATCCATTGGTTTTGGACGAATTTCAAAAGAATTAATATCAATCGGTAAGACAATGAAAAAGAGTACGGTAAGGACTAAAAAGCTAACAGTACCAAAATGGCAGGCGGGATTATTTATCTCGCTTTTTTCGTCTGATGGAGGAGATGGATTTAACGATACGGAAATTGAGGAGGTGACACAAATAATCAATGAGGAGCACCTTCTCTCCTTAGTTTCGGTATCCGAACCGCAGGACGATGAGTCTACGCTTGAATTTATAACTCATTATTAAAAAAACAGAAGCTATGACTAATGAAAATGTTTACGAGCAAAACGGCTATAAAGACCGAAATGATTATCTGCGTAGCCTGGCTGAAGATAATGGAGTAGATATGTATACTGTAACCAGCATATCTGAGCTATTAGGAGAGGGTGAAGATTTTGACGGTCTGGTATTGGCACTGGATGATTTCCTTTAATATAGACTGTAAGCTGGTAGTTTATGGAAAAAATAAACAACAGCATCATAAAATGGAACTATGTAAACTGAATGGAGCTGCGGATGATAGCGAATTCAATCGGAGCTTTCTCTGGCAGTGGTGAGTATATATAGGCTTTTATGTAGAAAACAAAGTAAAATTTCAATTATTCAATGTGAAATATATACGGGAAAATAAATCCTGCCGTATACAGGTGATTTAGAATGGGAGAAAATGCAATACGAATAGAAGATAATAAGATAGTAAAGATCGGTAAATGCGAAGAAATGTATTATCTGAGATACGAGGACCGGCATAAAGTCCGTAAAAGTAATGATAGTATAGATACTCAAACAATTAAGAATGTATTGTGGAGGCTTCCTCTTGCTGATGAAGATGAGCTGCAAGTGGGCGAATATGAATATCATAATCCTTATGTATGTGTTGATACTAATTCCCTGGAATATATTCACTCCGATTGTCTTTTGACTTCTGATATATCCCGGTTATTTGATAACAAGTCCTATCAGACGGGTTTCTATCAACTGGTTGGAGTCAAACTGGGCTTATTGGTTAATCTGACCTGTTACCATGGACTTAAAGAAAATGCTTCGAATGAAGAAGCAAATTTTGTCTGGAGTGGCAGAAGAAACCCATTTTGTTTATGTGCAATATCCAATGATACAGATGAAATGAAAATCTGTTTTACCTGCATTGCCTGTGGATGTAAATGGCTTATGCCCTTTGAAGAAATACAAGAGTATATCGATTCGCAAGAGATGAAAAAGCGACTTTTTAAAATCTGTCTGGAATATTGGGAAGAGAAGCATCCCGGTCAGGAGTATCCATACGCTATGACAAAGCAGCTTAAAAATTCGGTGGTTACTTTAAAACGATGGGTCAATCTTGTCGGTGATCAGTACTCGGTTTCCATTGACACAGCAGATGGAGACGGACAAACCGATTATTTTAGAGAACTAGAAAGTGCTTTCAGGCTATTTGCCGGCTATAACTAATTTATATTTGATATGGAAAAAGAACTAGAATGTGCTGAATATTTTTATTCAGAGAATTTCGGATATCTGGCAACACTTCATCCGGATTGTAAGGTTATAGGCAATTCAGGTTATGCAAAACTGTATGAATGTTCCTGCTGTGGCAGGACATTCAGGGGAGGTATAAACGGGGCTGTCGAGTGTGATGACGACAGGCAGGAATATGAAGAAACCCAAAACTGTATGATTTGCACCCAAACACAAACACCATTCAGCTGGTATTTGAAACAAATAGGGATCTTACATCTTAAATTCTGTCATGATAACTGTAATTATAGAAAAAAGATGAAACCGATACTGACCGATTGTTGTAAGAAGTTTGGTTTAAAAACAAATTACGCCAATTTTGAAAAGCTCAAAGATGTGGCTATACGAAATACAAAATGTATCCCCACGGATATCCAAAAGATAATAGATAACGAAAACCAGGAAGCCTTATGAAAAACAAAGGATATAATTTCAGGAAAAATGATGCAGGGGAATGGGTTGTTTACCATGATGATACAATTATTTGCGGCAGTTACAAAACGCAGGACGATGCAGTCGTAAGCCTTGCTAATTATGTCGAATCGAACCGGTTGCGTGATGAATTATCGCAAAAAGGCATAGATGAAGAAAAGCTATTCTTCAAAAATCAGGAAGAATTACTGGAGATGAAAAAAGAACTGGAAAGCAGGAGCCTGACTCCTGAACAAATTGAAAACGGAAAAGCGTACCGCAACGCAGCTGATTTCGTTTCGTTTTTCAATCTGTTTTTCCGTGTCCGGGAAACTTCGGATGGAGTCGAATTAAGTATATCTGGTGACACACATATACATATAGTACATTGTCTTCGACAGTGTGATGGCTGCTACTTTGAGCAGTTTAAAGATTTTGCTGAAAAATTCAAAGTGGATGAACAAATAGATGAACTCAGGCTGATTGATACTTATCGCAATAACTACACTGTAAGAAAGTCATTACACTATTTTGAAGAACTGCATAATCGATTGAAGGAAATAGCATCGATTATTTAATACCCATGTTTAAGCAAAAAGAGTCTTTAACTATCCGCTTATTCACCAGGCAAGGTATTACACCGGTTTTTACGGCTTTGCAAGGTCTGCCTTCCAGCGTTTATACCCAAAACAGCCACCCTTTGGGGTAGCTGTTTTGGGTATAAAACCTTGCCTAGCCGTACCGCTGTAACCTTTAATGCCTGTGAATAAACGGATACCCGTTGGAGGTATCCATAATGAAAAAAATAAATTATGAATTATGGAAGTATTAACAAAACCACAAAAGAAAAAGCAGTTTTTTCTAGTCAGTAATGTCCTTACGGTATTTTTCACAAAGACACATTTTGAAATGGACTCTGAATATGACGGAGATTACTATGTCATTCGCATCCGCTATACGGATGGGGCTTCGCTGATCAGGGTAAAGAATGCCGTTAAAGTATTTGATTGCCGGGCTAACCCTGCAATTAATTTTCAGGGAACCAAAGTGATTGTTGAACGGATAATGAGTCCGCAGATTAAAAATCGCATAATCAATGAGATCAAATCCGTATTCGCAATGGATCATTTACCGAAAGAAGATGAATGGTTCCAACCCATAAAAGGTACTATCCGGGAATATGTAGATAAAATATTTAGCATGAGAGATTTCGAATAATAAAAACAAGTACAATATGGAAACTGAAATTAATAAACAGGCTTTTGCCTTTATGAGCGGAAGAATGACTCAGACGAAGGCTCTGAGAGCATTATCAAAAAGATGTAAATACAAGGACAAAGTGATGTCCCTGTATGAAGCTATTGAGTCTTTTGAATTAACGAGAGAAGTAACACAAGACAAAATACATAGCCGAAAAGCTGAATCGGGCTATGTTGAAAAAGTATGTATAGGTGATTATGTGACTGATTACATAGCGGAAGTCGAGTATTATAAATACTTGCAAGGCGGAGGTCAGAAGTATTCAGCGTATCTGGAAGAAGTAAGAATTATTGAAAAAAAGAACGAAGAAATTCGAACTCGGGCTTATGAAGAACAGCAGGAGGCCCAAGCCAGAAAGGATAAAGAAGAAAGAATACGGCAACTGAAATCTGTCCTTGAGCTATCAGAAGAGCAATACATTGAATTCCTAACGGGTAATTATAAAAAAGAGCTAGCTAGACTACAGACAGAACGTAAAACAAAAAGTGTTGTAGAACAAATTAAATGGCTGGAAGACTTTATACTTAGTCGAATTAAATTGGCAATAGATATTCATTTTACCACTCATCGGGTTTATACACTCTGTGGAGAAGAGATTATACCAAAATACAACTATGGGATCGGCGATGAGGTAGTGTATATGAGGGATGGCAAATATCTAATCACCCGTGTTGAAGAGCTGAGGACAAACAGAGATGACTCTATCACCTATAAGTTGTACAAAGTAGACGGTATTGTAAATCCGTACGTGGGTTATTCTAGTCTGTTACCTGCTAATGAGTGGGCAGATAAATTATTGAAAAAAGAATAATTATGGGATGACTAAAATGGAAGTTGGTACACTTTTTCAATACAAAGAATTGGTTTTAGAGGTCTGTAAGGCAGAAGATCTTGGCTGTAGGGGATGTGTGGCTCTGGGAAAGAACGGATTATGCAAAAAGCTACCGGTATGTTATACAGGTGTTTACTACCGAAAACTCAATTCATTTCAAATAAGAAAAGCTAAGAAAGATAAACTAGAAATTAGAAAATTATGAAAACATTAAACATTAATTCTCCAGCGGTAATACCCGAAGATAGAATCGCAATTGCCCGTTTATTAAAAAATGCAGTAAATAATCTGTGCGAAGCGGATGATAGCATCTTTATGAAAGCTATAAAGCAAATTGTAGAATACCACGAAAATTCGGAAGGGGAATTTCCGATCTTGACAATCAGTCGAGATGATATCTGCCAGAAAGGTTTTAATCCTCATAACCTAAGTGATGACCAGATGCGCAATTTTGCGAATGAGATGTCTACAGAAGACCTGATGGAGTCATTTTGGTTTGCATTAGAATATGTGGCCGAAAATGATTTGCAATTGCCTGAGCTACGGACCGAGATTGATATGCTGTATGAAGATTATAAAAAAGAGTTCTGCTTGGAACCAAACTATGCGACAATATGGCTAGAGGATAAAGAAGGTAATAACCTGCCAGGGAAAGAAATAGTAAAACTGAATTTGGAAGTTGTTGAAAAAGAAGATGAGCAAATCTATATGAATTTTGACGGATTCAATGATTTTAAAAATTGGTTATTCTCAATACTGGAACAAGATAGTGAAAGTGAAGATACCTGGTCTTACGACTACCCTGAACATCGAATTCAATTTTTTGATACATTATAATAACCCTTTAAAAAACAGACACCTATGACACCTGATCAGATACTGATATTTATGTTACCTGTTTGCGATTTTTCATTGGAGGAATCGCAATTTTTTTCTTTAGAGGAACTCGATGAGCTTTGGTTAGAAAGAAAAGTAACAAAATATAAATTACCCAATTTTATGAAAGACATCAATGACGATCTTCTGGTAGATAATGTAAATAACTGGATTGTCATGCGTGAAGAATCGCCGAAGAGTATTAACAAACGAACTAAAACAAACAGTATGAAAGTAATATGTACCCGATGTGGAAAAACGGATGTTACCTGTGAGGCATGGATCAATCCGAACAAAATAGAGACCAAAGAAGCTTTGGATCACTTTTCAGATGAAAGTTTTTATTATGGAACTTGTAAAATATGTGATGATTCAGTCGAGTTGACCGATGTAGATGAAATCAGGCAAAGAATTGATAAAGAACTGGCTTTATTTATGGAGGAAACAGGTCGGGAACCTCAAGTGGCAGTTTGTCGTGTTACTTTTTGTAATGGAAATGAATCAATGGACGAGACAAAAATACGGCTGTCTCACGGTTCCAATGGTGACGATGAATATTTCTATTACTGTAATGGTGCTCATGCTTTGAAGAGCCTCTGTGAAAAAGGTATGGAAGATTTTATAATTACGGAAATTTACCGTTTCGAAGCAGAATAATAGATAAATAATAATTTGAACCGCCAATACACCTGTAAATGTATTGGCGGTTTTTAATAAATATGGTATGCTTCAATATAATAATTCCTATTCAACCGATAAAGCACGCTGGCTTCAGGAGTTTTTAGATAAAACGGACTTAGTTTCTATTTATCGTAAAGCACTTAAAACGATTGCTTATCGGCAAACCCACCCTGATTGGGATCGCCCTGTCGTGATGTACGGTATTCGTAAAAAGCATAAATGCATCAAGAAGCAGGAGATAGGAGTCATTATAGACCTTTCTCCCTGGCAGGACAGGACAAGGACTGCGGAAACACATTGGTATAAAATTCTCTATAAGCGACCTGCCACAGACCTTGAATGGGAGGAAATGAAACAGAATAAACTTACCCGCAGGTATTGGATCTGGTCATACTTCATTGAGAAGTCATGGACAATTGACAGAATCGTCTCTCACATTGTGCAAGATGATTCCGAAGAGTATGGCTTGGCAACACAAGACCTGATTGATGCTTTTGAAACTTATTTTAAAAGAAAAATACGGATATATAAGCGTGAGAAAGTAAGCCAATTAAAGATCTTTGAATAATATAATCCGGGTTGCTTTACTAATACTTATGGAGAAACAGACATTCTAAATACTGTTCATAAAGAATGATGTAACTAAAAATAAAGTCTTTAGACATTATTTGGAAAAAGATTTGTTCCTGTCACAAGCCAAATTTGAATTTAAAATCCATCTACTGTAATCCTACCGGTATTTATTTCATATTTACCTAAATCACCATTCGTATTTTTCAAGTAAGCGAAGTGACGATCTATTTCAGAGCTGGATTCACTCGGTTGGCAAAAAATAATAGCATTTTTCTTACAGAATTTTTCATAAGCCATTACTGCGTCATAAAATGTGGAATTTATAGTCGGAAATTTAATTATTACTGAAATAAAGATAATAATATTCCGAGTAATAATAAGCTGTATAGTAAACTTTTTCTTTGATTTTTTTGAATATGATCATCTCAAATTGGTTCTTATCCTTTGGCAAAGCTAATAGAGCGTTTTTAACGGTTCGTCAAATTCCGGCCTTCGGTTTTTATCGAAAATATTTATTACTCGCTTTCGCATCGCTAAATATTTTCGTCAAAAAATTTGCCTTAACCTTAAACACTCTATTCCCGCTTACTTCGATAAGAACCAATCCAGCTATATGGCAGAAAGTATTAATAATTAGAGCTTACCATTATGAAAGTGATTATCCAAGAAATCCCTAAGTCTTTCTTCACAGGTTTTACCCTACTAAGAGAATTTGACCGAGAGGGATTAGCCCGGGACAAAAGAGCAACTGTTACAGCCAATACTGTTTCACAGACAAGGGTTAGTACAGACATACAGTATAAGGATACCTGCCTGACGATCAATGTTGCTATTCCCGGTTTTAAGTTGGATATGGTTTCTAAAAAAAGTACCTGGTCTGACGAGTATGTTGATAACTATTACTTTAAAAAACTGAAAAAGCAGGATAAAGAAATATATCTGAAGTATCTGGAAAAATTAGTGATACATGTTATTAAAGATTACTTAAAAATAGAAATTGAAGAGGTCAACATCAGTTTTATTGACAATGCATTTGCAAAGTTCTAACTGTTTTCGACACATTACCCACTGTTATTATGATAGGTCATAGAAAGAAATATTATGCCAGCGTAAGTTTCGGGAAAGATAGTTTATGCCTTCTGTTACTGTTAATTGAGAGAGGCTACCCCTTAGATGAGGTAGTCTTTTTTAATCATGGAGTAGAGTTTCAAGCAATCTATGACACGCGTGATAAGCTCGTTCCTATTTTGGATAGTTTAGGAATTAAATTCACGGAATTGCATCCCGAACACCCCTTTATGTACTCCATGCTGGAGCGACCGGTTAAAAAACGCGGCACAAAAATTATTCATAAATACGGTTACTCCTGGTGCGGAGGGCCTTGCAGGTGGGGAACAAGCGAAAAGATGAGAATACTAAAGAAATATATAGGAAATAACTTTGATTATGTAGGCATTGCTTATGATGAGCCGGAGAGATTTGCTAAGGAAAATAGACCTAACAGAATATTACAATTAGTAAAATGGGGCATAACAGAACCCGAGGCCTTACAATACTGCTATGAAAAAGGATATGACTGGAAAGAAAACGGCATACCTCTCTATGAAATCTTAGACAGGGTAAGTTGCTTCTGCTGTGGAAACAAAAATTTAAAAGAACTCTTTAATATTTATCGATACATACCCGAATACTGGACTAAGCTGTTGGAACTACAATCCAAGACGGAAAGACCCTTCAGACGAAAGAGTGGCGATACACTATTCGATCTGGATGTAAGGTTTGCAGAGAAGCTACGGTTGATTCTTTTTGAAGGCAAGATACTTACGTGTTCTTAACGTTTCACCAAGATTACCCTATCGGTTTTTAATGAAATCTCCATTCCTGAAGGAATGTATTTCCTTAAAAAATCTTGTCTCCACTAAACACTACGTCCTTTTTGCCTTCGAAAAAAAAATCAACCTTATGAAAAAATGTATTATCAGTTATTTTAAAGATTTAGTCATATGGGCTAAGGCTTTACATTTTTCAAAAATTTGTATGGTTTTTTGGATTGACTTCATAACTATAGATATTCTGATGAAGGACTATGGAGTAACTATTGATGCTTATCCTGATTCTTTAGTAATAGCTTACTACTTCTTAGCTATGCTATTATTTATAGTCAGTTCGATATTGATAGGACTGCTCATTGTATTGTTTATGTTGTTTGTCAACACCTTTAAAGTGTTCATTTTCGGGAAGAAAACCCCGCTAGAAACTCGTTTTGTTGTCGATGTTAAAAACTTCGAAGGTAAACTGGTTACAACCATAAGTGACGGTTTACATGACGATTACGGGGAAGGAGAAACACTTAAAGAAATTCGCAAGCGCGAAAATAATCCAAACTTAAAAGCCCTTACATGGAAAGAGCTTGATCCTTTATTCAATGGCTACTATAAATCCTTATGTAAGCCTTTTGAAGAGATTGCAGCAAAAGACTATATACGCTATCTGGGAAGTGTGCCTCCAAAAAGACATAAACAAGGCCGGTTCTTCGTGGGAGAATGTTATACCGGAACATTGTATCGTTTTTGTTTCCGATACAACGATAAGCATTACTCCGGTATACGTTGTATCAGGCTATCTGACGAGCAACTAACATCTGAAATAAGGGAATTCTCGAAAAAATTAGAACAATCAAAAATCAAAAACAATGAGACTAAAAATAGAATATAACAATAAGAACCTGAATGTACATTGTACAAATTTCCGAGTTAACCGAACAAGCCTGTATTTGTATGGACTAGAGGAATGTGTGAAGAAGCATATTGAATCTTTCGGTTTAGAATTTCTTCCAATGGACAAAGAAGGTGATATTATGGTGTGGACAAAGAAATACCTTCGGTATGAAATACTTGAATTACGGAAGAAGAATACGTGTTTAGCCTCTGAACTGGCAGCAGGTGAATCGTTTTGTTTTGACACCGGATATACGATGAATATGTATCTGGGTAATAGTAATTACACTAATCAGCTAAAGGATGAAATATATACCCTAGAGCCGAATCGACAGGTGTTTCCTTGTAGTAATTTACAGATAAAGCAATTAAAAGTCAGGCTTTTGCGTATTGAATCGGGTCAGTGCATGGAAATATGGCAATCTGAACCAATAAAAGGAAAACACATTTATTTGGGACGTGATACAGGTATAGGGCATTTCTGGCAATACTTGTCTGATGCACCCAACGGTTATTGTGAAGCTGATTATCCGGTAAGTAATCTGGTTGAATTAATTGTCTGCGATAATAACTGGCAGGAGATCTGCCGTGATTCAAATAATGAATTACTACACAAAGAAAGCTTCCCTTCACTGGATCAAGTTTGTAAGTCGGAATGGAAATCAATTGAGGATAAGTACCCCAATGCTACAAAAGATGGTTTTGCCTATTGGCTGGACGAACAAATGCCTGATGAAGTCAGTTATGCCGACAGAATCAACTGGCGAGATTGTATGTACTCTATAATTGATCCCGATAATATTTTACAGGAAGTTGACCAAACGAATAAGACAAGTCACCCCAAAATCAAAACAGAAGTACTTCATACTTTCACATTTCTGAACGAAGATTACAGGATTATCCGTGTCGCGAGAATGCATAAAAAATGCGGAGCAGTCTGGTATGAATATGTTGCCTATAATACGAAGGAAACAGGAAGTTATGCCGCCTGGTATGCCTACGAATATGAAATAGATAAATAAAAAACATGTTAAGCCTTATTGGGCAGTGCTGGATTTGGGTACTGCCTAAGGATTTTAATGTCTTAAAAACAAGCAAGATGAAAAAAAATGAAATACCGGGTTTGTCCATCGAAATAACACGTAAGTGTAATATGAAATGTTCCCATTGTATGCGTGGCAGTTCCCGGAATGTAAATATTAAGCCGGAATACATTACGAATGTTCTTCGTCATGCAAGAAGAATACGCTATCTGAATATAACGGGTGGAGAACCATCGATGAATGTTGATGCTATCAAATTTATACTTACCCAGCTCAAACGCCGTAAAATAACAGTAGACAGATTCCAGATTATTACCAATGGTTCAGAAACGGCTGTTTCGGAGGAGTTTATCGGAATTTGCTCAAAATTATATGCTTATCAACAGGAAAAACCGGACAAAGACCAAAATCAGGCTATGCTGGAAATGAGTAATGATAAATACCATGACGAACAGTTGCAGACCAAGGCGTTTGAAAAGCTATCAAAATATCCGTTTTTTTCCAACCGTTATACTACTACTACTAATGGTGTACCATTAATTAAACAGGGACGCAGTAAAACCGGGTATGAATTATGGGAAAATACGATAAGCCTCTTCTCGGATGAAGTCGAAGGTTATATTTATCTGAATGCACTTGGCTATATTATCAGTGCAAGTGATTTTAGTTACAGGAATCAGGATAAGCACCGGATTTGTCACTCAAATAAACTGATGGATTATTTAAAATCGAAACAAACAAAGTCATTGTACTCCAGATAATATATTGGGTATTGATTCTGATAACTTTTAAAACAAGATATATAAAATATGAATTACAATAAATTGATTCAAAAAGTTACCCGTTCTGACTATATAGGAGCTTTTACTATTATAATAATCATGTCAATGTAACGATGGGAGGTGACAGTATGAATATACATATAGTTAAAACCATGGAGATAATCCTTGATTTTGATTTTACATTTGAAATACCCCGTAATATCACATTTCATGTGGCAGCAAAAGACGTACAAACGAAAATACATCTGATTCTAAATCAGTTTTATGAGTCAATAATTCCTGTTTTTGATGAAACAAAAGATTAATGCAGTATGAATGAAAATACTTATACAAAGAATCTAACCGGAGTAGAAAGTTTTGAATTCTATAAACCGAAGAAGGAATACATAGTATACAATTACCGGCATACAGATGGTGCACAGTTTTCCTGTATAGAGCAGAGTGTAGCTGCGTGCAGAACCAGACGGGATGCATGGATTAGAGAATCGTATCTGCTTGCAACGAATCAAATCGTATATGAGTTAATTACCGAAGAAGGGTATTTGGTTTTAAATACCAATTTAAAAGGGCATATTATCCTGATTAACTTAAAGTCAGCCAAGGCAGTCAGAGTACTGCGTGTCCGGTTCTTTTATAAGTTCAAACTTAACGTGGACTCCCTGATGCCGGAAATAATGGATAAAGAAGAGTCCTATTTACTAATGCTTCAGGCATATACAATACTTAATAAGATTATAGAAAAGGAAAAACAACAATATTAAATTATACAAAGATGAAAAATAACAAATCAAAAACAATCGCTTTTACAGGACATCAAAAGATTACTGAAAATCCGGAAGACCTGTCGGATACATTACATGCACTCATTATCGATTTTTACCTTAAAGGGTATCGTATTTTCTTAAGTGGTGTGTCTGAAGGCTTTGACCTTCTGGCTGCTGAAGAGGTTATAAAGCTAAAAGAGAGCTATCCGGAGATCAGGTTACATTGTATTATCCCTTTCAGAGGACAAGCACAGCGGTTTTATGACTCAGATAAAGAACGTTATGAATCCGTATTAAGTGCAACAGATAGGATAGAATGCCTTTCAGAATTTTACTATGAAGCTTGCTTCTTTCGCAGAAACGATTACCTTGTTAATAACGCCTCTCAGATGATTGTATATTATGATGAATGGTCAAAGGGAGATGTATCTTATACTGTCAATCACGCTCAAGAACGTGGAATACCTGTCATTAACCTATTTGATTTTGACATGGAAGTATTTAATTTTTATCAGGACGAACAAATTAAAGGCTGGGGCAGGAGCACCTTTTATGTAAAAGCGTTTTCCTATGAGCAAGCCCTTGAAGCCATACGTCTCTTAAATTTTCGTGATGTCAATGAGTTAAACAAAAAAACTATTGTTCCTTTAAGTTACGAATACCTTACAGAGCCGGTTGAAACTTTTTCTTTGAAGGATAACAAAGAGATCAAAACCATTGAATACTATTCTATCCACGATACCAGTAACCCCTTGTTTACCAATAAGGATAATAGCCTGGTAGATGACAGACGCAATAAAATAAATGAATTGTCCTGTCTGTTAGCTGAAAAAAAGATGGTAGATGTATTTAGGATGTTGCCCGAAGAATTTAAAGACAAAAATAATACTGAAGTATATGCAGAAGTTTATCAGAGGAAGTTTGATGAATATTATGACGATTATTTTGCACTGCTAGAAAAACTCTAAGTACTAAGTTGGGATATAAAAAGGAAACTATTACTGTATTTACCGCTTTTATAGTTTCCTTTTTTATCGTATAAAGATCTTCAAGTTAATACTTAAACGTAAAACTCATGATTGATTTTTTAATCATTTCATCCGTAGAAATTGTAGCGTGCACTTCTTTCTGAATAGCTTCAAATTCGTCTTTTTCGAGTCTGACTACACAAACATCCCTTATTTTTTCTGCAAAGCTTATCGGTAAACCCAGTACTCTTAAACCCAGTAGAATTCCGGTATCTGCATTTACAAGATACAGACTTGTAGAATTGGCAGGAGAATTTAACCATTGATCTATAGCTAATTCATCTTTTATCTTATTAATATCTATTGTAAAATCAAAAGTAAATAGGCCTTTGATATCAAAGATGATAAAAGCTACATGTTTTATTACAAAAAGATGAATAGTTAGTTTTCCTCTATTGAAGGCTTGAATTTCCTTTTTTGAAGGATCGCCAATAGAGAGTAGTGTATCAAAAAAATTCTCATTTAATATTGCGAATGTTTTTTCACCAATATTCCTGTATTTTTCGATTGGGAATATTTTGCCGACTTCCAATTGTAACATATTAATAAGATCTTTGTTAAGGTTGTTTTATAATTTCCAAAGATAATAAATTGAACTAAAAACATTGGCTGTTTTTGCATTGAGTTGATTTTTGCAAAGAAATTATCATAGTGGTAAATAATAGAATTGATAAACATTTAAATGTATCTACTTCTAATCATTGTTATTGTTTTTGTTATACCAATCTCTTTCAATTGTTTATTAATATGATCTTTTAAATAAGTAAAAACAGGTTTGCCAAAGATATCTTTTTGGAGTATCTTCGTTGCTAATTATTAAGATAGGATATGGATCAAATGGTTGTCTGGAGCTGGTATTCAGCTATATATATAATTTTAAAATTACATTTCAGGTTTTGACCCTTGGTAGTGAAATGACAATTTGCAGGGAAGATGGTGCTATCACAAATTCTATCCCCTCCGGTTATAAAGAGCTTATCTCGCATGGGGACACCCCCGCCTTTATCCTAATTATTTTGGCTATTATCTATTCTTAGGCTGCAAATTGAATTCTATTTGTGGCTTTTGTTTTTCTATAATATAAACTCCCACAGACTTCTACCCCTATTTTTTTTCAGTATCCTCCAGTAAATAAGCCGTAGAATAAGTCCAAGTAACCTATTCTCAAACTTTAATAAAGTCCGGACCACACTTATCTCAAAATTAGAATGGTTTGAAGTGATCTACAATTCTTATTGATCCTAAATTTACATTATCAATAGTCCAAATCCGGAGAACTGTGTCATTATTCTGTGGTGATGCAGTTTTTTTATGCCTATAAACTTCTGAATTTCTCAAAAAAAGCGGAGAGTAATAGTTTTATATGCTTGTCATTTTATTTCATCAGGCAAAGATAAAACCTGTTCCGGGCGGATCAACAAGGTCGGGCCCTTACGGGTTTTTGAAAAAATCTCCATACCTCGCTTGTCAGCGAGGCTAGTATTTTTCCAAAAAACCTTGTTTCTCCTGAACAGGTTCTCCTTTTGCCGCTGAAATTAAAAATGACAAGCTCATGAAAAATATCAGAGAACATAAGATATACATATTAAGTGTATTAATAATCAAATGGATATTATTGATTTCTATTGTTTATACGCTAGTACAATGCGTACAGACATTATCCTATTCCACAATTTATATCCTCGTTGGATTAGTTATCTGCCGCGGGTTCATTGAGTTTATTATCAGGCTAATATGGTTTCTATTTAAGCTTGTCATTTTTATAAGTATACTTTATTTAATCATTTTTTAAATTAAACATTATGAAAGAAGATTTAGGATTCGGTCACATGGGCAACGGAATTACAGTTTGGGATCGTAACCAGCTAGAGAGTAATGATTTTAAGACAGTCGCTCACATCGGTTATGAAAGGGAGATAAGTTACTATGACGAAAATTTAACGGAAGAAGCGATTACCAGAATTGAAAATTTTGCAAAACGAGAAAATTCTTGTGCTTCTTTTATGCAAGCATATCCGGTACTTAAACCTATCCGGTTTACAGAAATGAAAGTTGAGGAAATAAAAGAATTATTTTCAACTAAGGTAAAAGATGATATTGAGGTTGCAGTAATGTATAATCCCAATAAAGTACTTGTATTTAGTACAGAAGAAGTTTGTAACAAACTGTCACGTTATTACAGGTATACCAAAAATGAGGTAAAAAAAGGTTTATATCACTGGCATTTTATTATGCATGAATAATCAAATAGAATATAATATTAACAATCAATACGTTGTGAATTATGAAAACTAGTGAAATTTTAAAGCGAATAGATGAACTTTTCAGTGAGAAGCTCGAAGCTAAAACAGGATGGGGTAAAAATGAGGTTAAAACTTTATATAGTACATCGGTAAACGAGGCATTAATGGAAATAGCTGATAAAGTATGCGATCATGAGTGAAATTAACGAAACGAGAGTCGTAAATATCAATAAGGAGTCCTATGATATTTATATCGGAAGAGCCGGCAGAGGGCAAGACGGTTACTTTGGCAATCCAGTCAGGTTAGAGAAAGGTGCTCTCAAAGGATCAACATTGGAAGCATATAAAACCTACTTTATGAACAGATTGGACAATGATCCGCTGTTTAAGCAAAAAGTGCATGAATTAAAAGGAAAAACATTGGGATGCTTTTGTAAACCCGGTCCTTGTCACGGAGATATCATAAAAGCGTATCTCGATACACTATAATTACCTTATACAATAAAAATCAAAGTCCGGGCTTTAAGTCTGGACTTTTTGCTTTTATACCAATTAATAATGAAATAATTATGAAAACGACATTAAGCAGGTTAAACCCCGAAATATCCGAAGCCATCAAAAAGGCATTTTTAGATTCAATGGATGAAAGCTATTCACTTGCCGAAACAGGAGATATCAATTATTATGAAGAAGATCCAAAGAGTATTCAAGACTGTTTAGATCAAAAATCTCGACTTCCGATTGACGATAATCAATGGCAGGCAGACAGTCGATATCATGGCAGTCTTAATCAACTGGAGGAACTTAAAAGTAAAATCTTAAAGAATTCAGCATACAAAGTAATCCATCCCTTCATTACGGCTTGGCTTGCTGACGAGGAAAACGAATCACTGATCATAGATACTATAGAGGAAAAGGATATTAGTGAGCCGGTTAAAGAGATGGTAGAGCGTACTAAATTACGTGGCAGAGCAACCTTGTTTACTAATTATGTTTTCCTGTCTTCAAATTCCGATTTGAAGAATACATATGAATATGATGAGTATTTGAAGGATATAGTAGATATGCTTTGCCTTAATCCTGCAACAGTCAAAGTTGTATTCAACGAAAAAGGTATTCACACGATGGGTATCTGGCCCGAAGAAGCGGATAGAAACGGTAAAGAAGCAGTTTTGTATACAGAATTTGCGGATGAACTACTCAATCAGCATTGCGGCTGTTTGTTTACTTTCATCGGAATGCTACCGTTAAAGAGCTTGTATGCTAACGATTTTCAGGAGATACAGGAGATTACCATACCGAAAGGTAACAGATGTGGTATGTTTAATTCTTGGGATGGCTGCGGTTCATTAATGGAAATGGAATTGCTTCGTGATCTGACAGTACCGGTCAATAGAACTGATAGCTCACAGTATGATAAGCTGGAAATTTGTGTTGATGAACGTAGATGTGATACAGGTCAATGTATAGACAAGGTTTATGGATTTATTGCATCATATTGGAAGCAAGAGTTTCGCCTGACTTACAAATCACCTAAAATCCCCTAAAATGGCAAAACTAACAATCAAAGTGATTAAGGAAATATTGACAATCAATAGTAAATGTGGCAATGGTTTTCAATTTGATAAAGAAGATTTTATACTGTTGGGTGATAAAAACCTTTCTAAGGTTCTTACTGTCACAGATGATTATAAAATTAAAGCTACCCTTTATTTTCAAAATGAAATAAATAAAGATCGTCAGACAGGGAATCAAATACCTGTGATGAATGTTTCGGTATGGATTAAACCTGAAGATTCCACTATGTGGGAATCCGGATTAGGTAAGTTTCACTATTTCAAAGATAAGGTAGTCCCCAGAAAGAAAATGTCTATTCTACAGGAGTTAACAAAAGAGGTAACAGAAGAAATGATTCGGGAACTGGCGGTAGATAATCGAGATGAAAGTATTATATAACCTTTAAATAAACCATATATGTTGATAAATATAACAAAACAAGAAATAAGCTTAGAATTTCGCAATTATGGGATTATAACCATTCCTGCCGGAATTAAGACTAGCCATCAAACAGCAACAGGTATAGATAAGAACATCAATTTTATAAGTGAGTTTGACTGGGTTGATATGAAGTATCCTAAAATAGCAAAATTGCTAAAGTCCGATCTGGATATTTATGGATTGAATTTTCCTTCTGACTATTTAATATTGGCAATACGCTTACAATTTATACATGATGATTCCGGCAGTTGCCGGGATATATACCAAGCTCCAAATGGGAAAGGAGCAAAATACTGCCGGCTTTGGGAGAAAAGAAATAATTTGTGCTATTCATCCTGGTTTTCACTTACCAAAGATTGGGAAGAACCTTGTTTTCCTTTGAAGACCGATATGTTGATTCAGATTCTTGACAAAGATGGTAATGTAGTTGCAACCGAGCAGAACCAAAACATAAACGGTGATTTTTTGTCAGAGAAAACATTTCCGTTCTCCTGGGAGCATTCAGATAAAGAGGAAAACTTGTATAAGAGTATCTATGAACTTAATCACTAATAAAGTACATCTATGAATACAAATGAAATTTTAAACATTGAAAGAAACGGGATTAAATATCATGTCAAATCCGTCATATTCGCTGATCTGGAAGAATTTATTAATGCCCACCCCGGGTATCGCCCACTTTCATTTGACTATGAAAAACAAGTCGCCTATGTCTCGTCAGAAATAGATAACCACAGAACATTGCAGGTTGATTTTACTTGTCGTATGTGTTGTAAAAGCCACTCTTTAAATGTAATTCCATACGATTATGTCGTGATGCGAAAGCAAGAGCGAAAAACAGTTCAGGAATGTTTTCCGTATATGAATCGGGAAGAGAGGGAATCACTGATATCGGGTATGTGCCCTGATTGCCAGCGTAAAATTTTTAGTGCGAATTACGACTAATAAATAATATAACTATACTATTTATTAGTCTATTATAGGTGTAATTTAATAAAAAAAAGTAGTACTCACGAATAAAAATAGATGTTATGAAAGAAGTAAGGCTAAATAAAATATTCAGTGAAAAAGATTTAAAGGTGATTTTACAGTTTGAAAAGATGAATCCTGTTGAGAAAGAGCGAAGGATCAATTCGTTTGTAACTCATTTGAATGAGTTGTTTCTTAATTATAGAGCTATAAGAATGGATGATCTTCTTACCGGAGATGAAGTCTGCCGCATTCTGAATATTAAACCCCGAACATTACAGACTTACCGAGATAATGGCTTACTCAAATTTTCTCAGATAGAGCGAAAGATTTTTTATTATGCTTCGGATTTAAAAGAAGTTATTCATCATACGAAGAGCAGTGCAAATAGAAATAGTCAATATGTCAATAAGTTAAATGAAGATTTGCCTCTGGAGGACATCCTGGAAAAAATACCACATATAATCAGGGAGCTTTTAGATAAAAATCCTCCCATGTTTGATGGAGAAAGATACTTGACCGATAAAGAACTAATGGCATTATTGCACATTAGTGATCGTACACTTCAAAATTATCGAACAAATAATCTATTGCCTTATTATCAGTTAGCTGGAAAAATACTTTATAAGGAATCTGATATTAAAAAGCTACTGGAGGATAACCTTGTAAAATAACTTAAATCAAAACAACACAATGAAAATCGAATTAAAGAATATCAAGTATTGTAATGCATTATCACGGGATAGTATTGCATTTACAGCAAATCTTTATGTAGAAGGTAAACATATTGCTTTTTGTGAGGATGATGGCGATGGAGGATGTGTAAAAATCGATGCAAATGATGGATGCAGATCCTTGCTGGAAGATACTGAAAACTATGTAAAGCAGCTTCCTAAGGACACCGAAAATGATCTGAATATGAATCTTGAGCTTTATGTAAGCCGACTCATTTATGAGAATCTAATTGAAGTAGAGTTAAATAAAACGTTGAGAAAGCACGAAAAGGATCATGTCATATATGGAAAAACAAAATTAGATACTGAAAGGATGTACTATATCGGTTCACAAAAGATTAAAATCAGTATTGATAAATTATTGTCAATACCTCAATATAAGGAGAAACTGATTAAAGATATGACGGGACTTATAAAAGAAGGTTTTACAATTTTCAACACAAATATTCCAAAGGAATTGATCAATAGTATTTACACAATTAACAAAAAGTCAAACAATTAAAACAAAAACAATGAAAATCGAACTAAAAAACATCAAACATTCTGAAGAATTATCGGATGACTCAAACGCATTTTCAGCAAACCTATATGTAAATGGCAAATTTATAGCAACATGTACAGATAATGGAAATGGCGGTGAAATAAATATAAAAGCGAATAAAGGCTGTGAAGCTATTTTACGGGAAGCCAAAGATTTTGCTAAAACACTACCAAAGAATGAAGAGTATGATTTGGAAATGGATATGGAGCTCGTTATTGGAGGTTTAGTTGAAGATGATCTTTTTAAAAAAGAAGTAAAAAAAGTAGTCCGTAAGGAAGAAAAGCTGAATATAGTGTGCGGAAATTCAAAATCAGAACTTAAATTAATCTTTTATGAAAATTTGAGTAAAAAGAAAATTCCGATTCAAACTCTTCTGTCGATACCTTCCGAGAAAATTAAGTTGCAAAAACGGATTACATCGTTAATAGCAGACGGATATACAATATACAACAAGAATATTCCAAGAGAGATGATTGACGGAGATATCCCTGAACAATAAACTTCTGAATATTAGTCATACTTAACGGTTTGGCATTTGATTAAATATATAAATCCACATTAATAATTAGCTTATGAATCTCAATAATAATACATATGAAGAATTACAATTGCTTGCTTATGAGTATATACGCAAACACCGCAATACCGGAGGAACAAGTGAATTTGACCATTCGATAAACGATATTTCCAGAGCAAGCATAGTTAAATTTAAGGAACTACATGGCAGTTGTTTTCTGGGTGAAATAAATCACTATGAATGTGACCGCAGAAATCCGGATATAAAGCTGATAGAATTTGAAGGACAAAAGATATTCAATTTTGATTATGGCTTTATGCTTCCGTCAAACGATGAAGAAGTGATCCGTTTGATTAATGAACATAACAAAGAAAGAGAGGGCGTTGATCCAAAAGAAATTATGGAGCGAATTATTCAAATTCATGAACGTATAGTCGAATTAAAAGGAGATTTCTTAATCTGGTCATAAACAATATTTCAATTATAAACCAATAAATATAACTACCATGCTTTATATCGTAGATAAAAATTCATTCACCGGCTGTATTGTAGCCAAAATGTCAGATGATAAGTATGTCAATGGAACAGCTTTAAAATTCGAGACCTACAAGCATCAAAAGCAATTGCCCGGACTTATTACAGTTACCGTTGAAGAATTTGAACGAATGCTCGAAGAATATATCCTTTCAGTGCAAACGGTTTTCAAAGAAATCGAGCAGACAGAATACTTTAACTTAGTAAATACATTGAAGATTGAGCGACATTCATTAAAAAAGAATTTCGCTTTTTTCTTTTTAAGGGGTGAGGAATCTGCATTTAGTATACATACCCTGTGTGTAGAGTACGATAATAAATATTACTGTGCTCAAAAACCTATAAATCTGACCGAAGATGAAATCCGGTCTTTGATAGATTATCGCAAACAGTTTTTTATATTTGATGCGGAGTCAGCATCCCACTCAGTGGAATTATTCAATTTTATGGAAGATAACGATATTTCCGATGTATATGATCTCTTTGACTCCAATCCGGACAAGATTAAACTCAATGGAACTGATTTTCCATTTGTCTCTGTTGTTGATAAAAATAACAGATATATTGTATACATTGACATCGAATACAATATAGACCGCAAAGAGCTTGAAAAGATATTACTTCGTTTCTTTTCAGATAATATACTTGGATTCTTTGAGAGTAACTATTCTCAATGGGATGAGTATAAAGAGAAATGTATTGCTTATAGAGAGGGTAAGGGCACTAAATATTCAATCTGGCAGTATAAATACTAAATCAATTATATTTTTACGAAACTAGACAATGTATTGTCAGGAATATTCGACAATTTACTGACAAGTGTAGAGAATAATTGGATATATTTACTGTAATAACCTAATCTTACAAGAATTTTAATTAAACATATACTTTATGAGAGCAGATATAAAAGAGGTCCTTGAATCTGTTATACTTGAAAATGAAGAGCAGATCAAAAGGAAATGCACAATTGCCGACTTCCTGTTAGATGATATCAGTAATGCGGATGACGAAGATAATGAGCCGTACCACGACCCCTACGTTTGGTATCTGAGCGATGAGGAAGTTCTGGACTACAAGATTAGTTTGAAACGTAAAAGAGAATTGATAACAGAAATTGAACAATTCATAAAAGATAACTACAGTTGTAATTTCGAGCGTAAAAAACAGCTTCGTAACGAAGAGAGGGACCCGAAATTTGCTAGCCGTATGTCTGATCTGGTATCAGAAATCTTTCATTATGTCTATAGGGTCGTATTGCAAAATGGAGGTATGAGCTTTGAAGTAAATTATACGGATTGTACCTTAACGATACTGGAGGATGATGGAGCTACTCTTTGGGTTAAACTCGGTTCTAAAACAGATTGCAATTTTCAGGAACTTGATGCACGTACAATGGGTCTTATTGCACAGGATATCTGGCGTAAAGAATCAAGAAAATAATAGTTTTGTCCATTAGAGAAAGGGAGTAATCGATCAGATTGCTCCCTTTCTTATTTTTAAGAAATGTCACTGATTATTATGCTACAACTAAATGAAACAATATGTTGTTTATTCTCACCTGATACTTTAATAAGTATGCACCACACCAAGAACCATATAAAGCTGACGCTTACCGTTCAAAGGCAAAGGTATCTTCGTGTTCCATCGGAAATAAAAGCTTTCCCTGCCGGTTTTTTGTGAAATCTCCATACCTCGCCTTTGGCGAGGCTCGTATTTCACAAAAAAAGCTTTGTATTGTCCGGAACACGACCTTTGACGAGCCTTTGAAACGGCAAAGCGTCAGCCTTCATTTGACGTATATAATAATTATAATTAATATGTTATGAAGAAAATGAGTAAAAGTATGGAGAAAGTAGCTGGCAAATTCGCAGCACTTATGATTCAGCAGATGAATGAAATTGAAAAGGACTGGACAAGACCCTGGATTAAAGTAAAAATGAAGAATTTTTTGCCCCAGAATATCTCCGGCCGTCATTATCAGGGTGGGAATACAATTATGCTTTTGGTGTATTTAATGTTTACACAGTATCGGACTCCTGTATTCTTAACTTTTAATAAAGTAAAAGAACTGGGTTTAAGTGTAAAAGGGCAACATTCCTTTCCGGTGTACCATTTCCTGTATATGTATTTTAATCCCAGTACCTATGACAGAATTACAGAAACGGCTTTTATGGAACTACCCGAAATAATGCAGGCCGACTATCATAAAGTTCCCAGCATTAAGGTTTTCGATGTTTTTAACCTCGATCAGACTGACTATGATAAAGTTTACCCCCAAGAGTGGACTGAAATTATGAGCAGATTTAATGAAGAAGTTACCTTAAATCAAAACAAAATGTATAGTGACCCTTTCCTGGATAATATTCTTGATAATCAACAGTGGTTGTGCCCTTTTGATATTAGATTATCCAACTCGGCTCACTACAACCTGACGCAAGACAGGATCGTTCTTCCTCTAAAAGCACAGTTTAACGACGGACATAGCTATTATGCCACAGCACTGCACGAAATGACTCATAGCACAGGAGCAGAAGGTCGGTTAAACCGGTTCGAAAAAGGGGATGAGACCTCAGAGGAGTATGCACAGGAAGAACTTGTCGCAGAACTTTCAGCAGCACTCATGTCCTATTATATGGGTATTGAATCAACGATTAGAGAAGATCATGTAAGTTACCTGAAAGGTTGGATAAACAAAATGAAAAAAGAGCCTGATTACCTGATAAATGTTTTGGGCGATGTAGTCAAAGCTGTGAAATACACTTTCGATACAATTCATTTTGAACCTTTTGTACAAGAAATAAGCTCTTTACCAAAAGAAAAAACGAATGTTGAAACCGAAGAACTTGTAATAGTCGATTAAACTAATTTGTAGAAATAAAATGATTCCTGTACTCAAAAAGTACTGGATTTTTCTTTAACGGCAATATGATTCACCTGAAATAACCAATTTATAATGATCGATATACGGTATAATGAGTTACGGAGTATGGCACGCAAAAGTTACCACCGCAGGACGAAGGGTTCAAAATCAAATTTCCTGAAACTGACCATCAATAAAAATAATAAGAAAATTATGCTGGTATTCGCTAAGAAGCCACCCTCGTACATTCGCAAGCATGTTCGTCTGAATAACTTCTCGTGGAGCCGTAAATACAGGTACTGGCATTCGTTTTTAAATAAAAACAGGTTGGAAGGAGTAAAGAATATCTATCGGTTTATCAATACTAAATTTTAATAACATAAAAAATATGGCAAATATATGTACCAATATCCTTGAAATACATTGTCAGGATACATTGAAAATAAAACAAATAGTCAAGTGGGTCCAAAATCGATTTGAATGCTACAGTACCATTGAAGTGGAAGATGAAAGTACCGAGTTTGAATTTGCTTCCTCCAATGAATTCCCTAAAGCAGAAATGGAGGAATTAACTACCAAATATAAAGACGACACACTTTATATCCAAGTCATAACATACGAACTGGCTAATGAGGTGCTTGAGCATCACATCTATAAAAAGGGCAAATGGACAGATAAGATTGCCGCAAAGTTAGCTAATAAATAATATTAGATATATCATGAGTAAAATAGTAAAAGTAGATAAGAGGTATGCGTTGAATAACTCTTATTTTAAGAACAGGAAATATAATTATCCGGATACACTATTGGAAATTGTTCTCTATTGGAAAGAATTCGGCGAATTACCTTTTGAATATGGCGGAGATAACTGGGTATTTGATACCATGATCGAAAGACAAAAACGGCATGGAGTTATTAATAGTCAGTATATAACACCTGATCAGACTGCAAGGCAACTCGTAGAACTGACCAATAATTTCATACCCAAAGACCATAAAGTGCTGGATGCCTGTTGTGGAACAGGACAATTAACAAAATACCTTCTGGAAAATAAATTTAATGTAACAGGATTTGATGCTGATCCGGAAATGGTTGAAGTATGCAAATATATTTATCCCCAATCAGACTTTAAGCTCTTTACTATAGAAAGTAAACCTGACTATGAAGATCAAAGAGAGACCAGTGATAAATGGGATCTGATTGTTTCAAATCCTCCTCATAAACAAAAGGATTTGATCCCGTTTCTTAATTGGTTATCAACTTCACTTACCAATGAAGGCAAAGCGATCTTACTCTTACCGAAAGGCTTTCTTACAAAAGTACGTCCCACTAAACTGGAAGAGTATATTAAACGCTTAAATGTACTTCATCGGGAAGATATGGCTGAATCATTTACCTATACCAAGTGTGCTGCTGAAATCTACATAGTGGGCCTTGACGAAAGCTATAAAAGCACGACAATAAATCAATTCCAAAAACAAGAATTAAAAACAGGAAGAATCATGGAAAAATCAGATTTAAGAAAAATACAGGATATCTCGTTATCCAAAATATCAATTAACCCGTTGAATCCCCGAAAAAGAATCGTCGATGCGGAAATAGCAGAACTTGCTTATAGTATCAAAGAGATAGGATTATTACATCCCATAACACTCAGGTATAAAGATGAAAAACTACAAATAGTTGCAGGTGAATGCCGTTACCGGGCTTTTATTCTTAATAAGGATGAAACAATACCGGCTATTATAAAAGAGGTAACAGACGAAGAGGTTATGCTCATAGCGTTGACCGAAAATTTGGAACGAAAAAAACTTATCACCTGTTGAAGAAGCCAATGGATTCTTATATTTCGTTGAAAACTATAGTTATACAATTGAAGACCTGGTCCATAAATTTGGAAAAAACCAAAACTATATCCGTGGCAGGTTGAGATTGCTCAGGCTGACCGACGACTTCCGTAACATGCTCGAAAAGAATGAAATCACTTTCACGATGGCTTTTGAATTGTCAAAGTACTCTGCTGAAATTCAAGCTGATGTATACAGTGAACATTTCGTTACAGACGGCAATACAAACTGGAAAGACCTTGGTATGAAAGACTTTTCCGGGCGAATACAACGTTTATATACTATGGACTTGTCTACATTCAATTTTGATAAAACACAATGTACTACTTGTCCATTTAATACAGAAGTGTATGATCTGTTTACAGAATCCAGCCAGGGACGATGCACCAATAATGAGTGCCTTCAACAAAAACGTAATGAATATACATTGAGCTTTTGTAAAATCGAATCAGAAAAGAATCCTTCGATTACCCTTTGCGTCAATCCTTTTGATAAGGTGAAAGAAGATATCGGTGCAAAACTGAAAGACGAGGGGCTTGAGATAAAAACAGTTGTTACGAAGGATTATCCCGTAGCTCCTATCAAACCGGAGGCTTCCTCTTTTAAGATGAATTTCGAATATGAAAAGGCGTTGGAAGAATATAGGATAGAAGATTTAGCATTTTATCATGAAGTCGAAGAAATTGAAACTAAGGTCGAAAAAGGTGAATATAAGAAGTTTGTATATATAGGAGATGGTAATCCTAAAATTTGTTATGCACCCGTAGAAAAAACAAATTCGCTCGATCCTGTTTCCGAGTTAAAAGAGCAGGACAAGAAGAATAAAGAGACTGCCCTTAAGAATGTGTACAAAGAAGCATTTGAGATTCTAAAAAATAATACTATACCTGATATTGAATTTTCAATATTCGAAGATGAAATATACCTGTTTCTACTGCTCGACTTTTTGGATAAAAAAGATTTTATTCGTTTTGGAATAAAAGAAGAAAAAAAGACCCGTTTGACGGATGATGATAAAGGTTCAATAATAAAAAGCATTACGCCCGAACTAAGGTCTTTTCTTTATAGAAAATTCATTATAAAGCATTTTCCCAACTCACCAGATCCTAATGCTAAAATTACATTTTACGTGGCACAATTGTCTAAGTTGCATTTCGAGGTCGAGACTCAGGCTGTAATCAATAAACATTGGGGTCCATATAAAAAAAATAATAAAAAAATAGCATTTAAAATTAAGAAGATTGAAGAAGCGAAAGAAAAAAAGAGAACTACAGAAGTAACAGCATAGTATACATTATATATATGTGGTAATTACAAAACCCGGATTGCCTCACGGGAGGGCACTGAAAAAGTGGTTCAAATTAGGATGTTTAAGGTGTAAAGTATGGTAAATTCTAGCAACTGACAATTACTTTTTGTTGGTTGCTATTTTTGTAGTGATTCGTTTTCAGGGTGGAAAACCATTAGAGACAAGAGAAAAGAGATAAATACCTTCAGAAGAGTTTCTCCGAATGCAAAAGAGTATATTTATGTTTTCATTATATCAGCTTGAGTATCCTTTTTAGATTTGCAGTAAATATAGTCATTGCTCCTTGCATTCTCATGGCAGGTAAACCATATGATATGGCTCTGCTATATCCGTGTACATGTTTTAATTCTGCATTCTTGGCTTCGATTTTATATCGTTCTCTATACTTTTGTTTGAAATATTTAGTTTGCTGGAATTCCAACTGCGCAATTTGTGTGTCTGTCTTTATGGTGACCTTATAGGTCTTGAAGCTGGCTCCGGGCTTATAACATCCTTCTTGTAAGGAACAAACTTTGCATTTGTTTACATCAAAATAGTACACTTGCCTTGGCGTCAGCTTTTCCTTAGCCCTTGAATCCTTCGCCTTTCGGATTGCCATATGTCCAGCCGGACAAATATACATACCCGCATCCTTGTTATATTTAAAACAATCAGCATTTTCACGAAAGCCGTGACTGATGGAAGGGTGTAATTTGGAAACCAGTTCTATCTGCTGATTATGTGCTAATCTCAGATTGTATGCACTTGAGTAAGCTGTGTCTGCCACAATCGTATCAAGCTGTATCCCATTGGCTTTACTGATTTCAACCAATGAAGGTAACTGATATCCGTCTCCTTTTTCGCCAGAGGTAATGGTGGCAGCTGTAATAATACGTTCCTCAGACATGGCTATATGAGTCTTAAAACCAAAGAAAGAGGTATCCTTGGTTTTGTGCCCTACGCGTGCGTCTGTATCTGTGGTGGAGATCGTATAATGGTCTGCAATATCATCTAGAGTTTCGCGCAACAGGTTTAGTTTTTCTCTTACCTTCGGAATAGAGGTCAATCTTTCATTATCCTTGAGATTATGTACCAATGCCTGACTATATGTAAGTTCGTTTTCCAAATTATAGTCTATATTCTTGCCGGGTAACGAGTCTTTAATAAATTCATCTACTTCATACAACGATTTGCGCAACTCTCTGGAACGCATCTTCAGCACCTCAATAGGTGTATGGGGATTTGCTCGCGAAGATGTGTGCGTAGAATCCATGATAAGAGTCGTGGATTTGATTATGCCTTTGTCTATAGCCAGTCCGACTGTCTTGCTGATGAGCAGATTCAACAAATCCGTATCTTTGAGCCGCAGCCGACGAAACTTAGTCAAAGTGCTGGGATTGATGACATCATCTTCGGGTGCCATATCCAAAAAATATTTGAAAGACATGTCCACACGGGAACGCTCTACCACATCCACATCCGAAATATCGTAGATCGTTTTCAGGAGCAAGTACTTAAACAGGCAAACGGGATCCACAGCTCTGCGACCATTGTTATGGCAATACTTATTGATTAATTCTTCCCGAACAAACGAGAAATCAATCAACTCTTTGATGCGACGCAATAGATTATCTTTCGCGATTATTATATCGTAAAGATCACTGTGGTTACTCAATAAAAGACGACCTTGTTGTGGTAGCATAAGCATATCGTTTATACTTTAAATATACAAAACAGTGGGCATACCTCAAAAGGATATGCCCACTGTTTGAATGTAAATTACCACTTTTTCAGTGCCCTCCCTCACGGTTTTCCGGGTTCTTTGTCACAATTCTATCTCCCGACAGTAAGTGACATTGATAATTAATTATGAATCTTATGGAAATTGTTAATAATAGAAAAAGTCCTCATTTTCGTTTCTTTTTGATCAAGTAATCAGGAATTTCTGATTTTTTATAATATGCCTTTCTACTATCTATCATGTAATAGGTTATTAGTCCTTTTTTCCTGTAGCGATGTAAAGTTCTTTTGGTTACACCCAACAATAAGCACAAATCCTGATTATCTAATAATTCGTCACCGTCTAAACAGTCCTTTACCTTGTTAAGCCTATCCAGCTTATCATTCAGCTTTTCCAATAGTCTCATAACTATTGTCATCCACTTATCTAAATTTTCAGAAAGATTATCCATTAGCTTTGTTCGTATTATTTTTTCTTCTTCTTATTGGCAATGGATGTGCATATTTTAGACATGAAACCTGTTTTAGTATTCGGATGCCTTTGGTTATACCTATAACTTACCAGTTCGTTGTAATCATATTGAGCACGGCCTCCCAACTGCACATAATGGAATACTTTTTTTGCTTTCTTATAACGATCCAATGTTCTGCGAGAAATGCCAAGTACTTTTGCAGCTTCCTTTGAGCTGATAAATCTCTTTTCAGCCAGACTGCATTTCTTAATATCATGATATTCTTTTATAAGAGGAGCGACCTGTCTAACGAAATCATCTACCCTTTCTAATTTGTTCATTATAGTCTTGAAGGCTTCATCCTCAAACCCTATGTTTCTTTGAGATTCCATAACTATGTAATTTTTAAAGAATTAATCTGTGACAAAGATGAAGTATTAAAAAATCAATCGTTACCGAGATCAGTACAGAGATCGGTAACGATTTATTTCTATTATGCAGATAAACAGCGATTTACTCGTTTAATTTATTTAGAGTATCAAGAAGGTTTTTAGGAAGAGAATCTAAATATCTGGTTATATTAGTTTTTCTGTCGTTGATAGCAGATAGAGTATCATAAAAATTACCCAAGTTTATCTGGAAGATAAATTCAAAGCAAGCCACAATCTTCTTGGCACTGCCTTTTCCATTATTAACAGACTTTGTAATGGCATATATTAACTCAACCAGTGCTACCTTATCATCCGTCCATTTAAGTAGGGGAGGAATATCAGCTTTCATATTATTTTCAATATCTATAAGTGTAGGCTGATTTAATTTAAAGAGAGCGATTTCTACTTCCGTATTAATATAGGAACATATTTTCTCAAGAATACCAGCCATAGAAGGATCTAAACTCTTCTTTTTAAGAGCTATATCAACTTCTATTTCCTTTAAGATACGATATATAGTAAATATCCTGCTATCAGAGGAACAGAATTCAATCATTTCGTGAACAAATGATTCTAATCGTCTATCTACTTCTTCATTCTTTAAATTTTCAATGATGGAAACTAATAAATCATTATATTTACAATTTATTTCTGTGTTCATAAGATCTTGTATTATAAATTATTAATACCAGACCCGATTGATATTAGGAAATAAAATTAAAAATAAAAGTTCAAATCCTTTGCAGATTCAAAATAATCTTCTACTTTTGCACCCGGTTAAACGAACAAGATGTTCCAAAAACATTCAGCAAGCGAGCTGAATTTCGAGATAATGAAGCTGAGTCCTTAAATAATGGGCAAACAAGAAGAAAATTAGGACTTTTTAGTTAATGTGCTTATGTACAGTTGATTATCTAATTTATTCAACTCTGCCTGGGACTACCAGGTCAGTTCAACAGTTACCAGCAAGCCGCAGTAGTTTACTACTAACCGTAGACTGCTAACCGTTAACTACAACAATGGGGGATTAGCTCAGCTGGCTAGAGCACCTGCCTTGCACGCAGGGGGTCAACGGTTCGAATCCGTTATTCTCCACATTTCTAGTAATAGAATAATGATCTTTGACATGATGTAACAAGAGCAAAAAGATAAATTTGATAGAATTTATTACCCTTGCATAAATAAATTTAACCGCGA
>NZ_JAAKEM010000002.1:0-259058 GCF_011039195.1 Dysgonomonas sp. ZJ709 | reverse complement strand
AGGAATTTATAATGTTAATATTTGTTAGTAAAATGCAGGGCTTTATTAGAAGCTCTAGCGGATTTTACTTAACCGGTGGTATACTTTTCAATTATTTTAGTGGACTACTTTTCAATTATATTATACAGGTAAATCAAACCAACACCGAAAGAAGCAGGGGTACACAATTTATACGGTATTTTTGCTGATACATCCGAGATTGTATCTGAGTCGTAATAATCGAAATGCTGATAGACACCGATACTTAAGAAATCCTTCTCTGTCTCCATCAGTTCGGCAAGATAAAGTCGCCCCATTATATTTAACTGACCAAGAAGCGGCTGAGAACCTTGCCCATTCAGATTGGCTCTGAATGCAAAGAAATCGTAAGGTTTCGCATTATCACCTGCAAAACGATCACCATATTCTACATTCACCTCCGATGCAAACCCTAGTCCCTGATCGAACACCTCATCTTTAAGTTCCAACGCACGTATCCCGAAAGACACATCGACTTTTACATCGGGCACACCAAATTGTTTACCGGAAGTAGATCGCTTGCGCCAGGCATCACCATTGATAATACGTGTCAAACCACGTGTAGGCGAAACTAGAAATGCGGCGGCTTCGAGACCAAAACGCGAACTACCCGTTCTCCTGTCATCCAGAATTAGATCGGATGTTCGATAAAAAACTTCACCCAAAGCCATACCTCCTATCGGGGTTGCAATTATATCATTAGTGGACGGGAACTCACATTCCATAAACAGCTCCCACATAGCACTACCAGCCAGAGCAAACCCACCCGATTCCCAATAATTAAATCCATTAGACCGGGCAGCATTATAATACAAACTACCATGATAGGGGTGTAGAAACATGTTGGTACCCATCTTATCATTATCCCAAATGAATCCATGCTTGAAATTATCTTTTACGGAATTCATGCTTATGTAAGCAAAATCTCCTTTTTGTATATACCTGTCGAAAGCCCAAATACCCATATTCAGACCAAAAACCTGCGAACCGGCCATTAGCCAATTCTTTTTTGAGTAATAATCTATATCGACCTGATGGGGGGCTTTAGGTGTTGCAACCTGACGCCGAATGGGTGATTGCGAATATATTGGATAAATTACAATATAAGATAAGATGAAGATTAAATATATTCTTTTCATATTCAAAGAAATAAAGACAAAGACGCCCCTCTACCCGTAAACATTGGGTATCGTAGTCCTGATGATTCTAATTTATAGTCTGCAAAACTAATACATTCAATCGAGAAAAGAAACTTTGAATCAGAGTAACTTCAGAATAACAAAGTCGTCATTTTCGACAAAAAGACTATAATTATTCCTCAGTATCTGGGTAAATTCGGGATTAGCGTATTCTTTTCCTTCGAACAAGCTTTTCCTATCTTTTGGCAGCATAACATACGGAGGAGGGGTCGATCGCATCATTTGGTTAATTTCATGAAATACACTCTCATCGTGCAATCCATGCCATTCCTGCAAAGCGAAATATTTATGATTAGCACTTATATCAGCCAATACATAAAAATTCACATCTACCATATAATAATAAATTTTATCCCTGTCTTCTTCGGGTATTTGATCTATAAGTGCATACACATGCTTTTTATAATTAGCGGCTTCCAGTTTAAAGCTCTCCCCTTCTTTTATTATATAATACGCAGAACGAGACAACAATCCGAGAAATGCTATAGCAGCCAATAGCAACCCTCCCTTAATCAACTTATCGTTATCAATAGAATTCAAGATAAGTAAACATCCGAAAACAAAAGCTGGACAAATAAGTATGAAGTAATGAGTGAAAGCGTAACCAATATTTATAGTAATGAAACTAAAAAAGAAAAGAAGAGTAGTGAATATGAAAATTTTATAATCCTTCTCCTTCCGATAATGTAGGATTGAACCGATAACGAGCACTATCAATACAACTACATTTACCCAAAATGCTTCACCTTCAAATGACAAGAATGAATTTACGTATCTAAAATTAAATATAAAGTTGGCATACATCAAATCGTACAACGCACCGTGATAACTAAAATAGACGATATAGAGAAGGCTCAGAGGCAATTGCCCTAAACAGAAGAACAAGATTAATTTCTTTAGAAAAACGTAGTCCCGATCTATGATTGTCGAAATAAATATAAAGACGCAGATAGCAACAATAGCTCCTGCATTATTCATGCGCATCCAAAAAAGAAAAGAAAAGCATATACCCAATAAAAAGCCATCCATCACCGAGATTTCTTTGGTTTTAAAATAGTACTTGCAAACAAGAAATAATGAGATAAAAAGTGGGATTAAGCTAAATTCTTCTGTCGTATTCCCTCTGCTTATAATTCGAGATGAGAAAATAAGGAAGATCAAACACAACAGTATTTTCCGTTTATTATCGACCAGTAAACCAGCAATCTTACTTATAAATACGAGTACAAAAAATAAATTCAGCACTTCGAGTAGAAATATGCCCAGTCTACCGGGAGCTAAAATCTGTCCGAACGCTTCGAGCAAGATGAAAGAAGGGCCTTTATGATCGAAGAAATCAACATATGGAACTTTCCCTTCTAAAAACATTTTACCCATTGCCATAAATATAGAGCTGTCTCCAAAATATTTAAATGTTAAAGGAGAAGATACATCGCAGTTGAAAAGGATAAAAACGAATGCCAACAAAAAGAGGAAAGGGGTGTAAACTATATATTGCTTTCTGAGTTCCATTATTTATGTTTTATATTTTGCTGTAGCTTGGTCGTAAAATGGCTGATAACAGGCTAATAAGCCATCCAACAAATCGCGGCACAAATGTACACTTTCGCTGATATATAACAAATTATTTAATTGTAAATCTTTTGGAAACAACATCCTGATGACAATATACTATTTGAGCATCAAACAAAGGTGTCGAATCCGATTAATAATAAATTTGATTCTTCTCATCAGCCCCATTACTTCCAAAATATGAATTTCACAATACATAGATATTCTTTTTTAATATCTAAAAAAACAATAAAATAGAAATGAACATCCACCCGTGATAAACTTAATCACAATAAAGGTGTTTTTAATTAAGACACTTCAATTATTACAATCACAACATATATATAATTTAATATTCACTATTAAACCAGAATTTCCATGAATAACATTTTAAAAGAAATTAAAGATCTTAGAGGCAAAATGTGTGTCAGTATAATTTTAAATACTCATCACACCCATCCGGATAGCCAAAAAGATGCAATTCTGTTGAGTAATTTACAAAAAGAGGCTATTGATAGGCTTTCTCTTGAACCCGACAAAAAAGCAGCAAAAAAAATTATCGACCAGTTGAAAGAACTGGTAGAAGAAATAGACCATCGCCACAACACGGAGAGTCTGGTATTATTTGTAAATGAAGACATTGCAAAATACACTCGTTTGCCTATTGCGGTAAACAACCGGGTGATTATAGACGAGTCTTTTGCTACCAGAGATTTAATAAGGTCACTGCATACCCAGCAGGCATACTACACTTTAGTATTGGGCCAAGACCGTGCCAGACTGATAGAAGCAGCAAACGGAAGAGTAACCGAAGAACTGGGTAGGCCATTCCCCATCATCAATTATTCGTTGTTTACCACAAACGCCACAGCAGGGTCTAATGCAACGAGAGTCGGGAATTATCAGAAAGAATTTTTCAGTAGAGTAGATAAAGCTCTATGGGCAATATGGAGAGAGAATCCATTACCTATAGTTATATCGGCTGACGAAAAAAACACGGCTTACTTTAAGAATATTTCCGAACATACTGAATTTATTATCGGAACACACAATGATAGCTTTGACAAATCGGCCCAGCATATAATAGATGCGAATAAGTATATTGTAGAAGAATATACACATAAAAACAATGAGAAACGATTATCAGAACTTAAAGAAGCTTTGAATACGGGAAAATTTCTGGTAGATATCAACGATATATGGAGTGCGATAGAACAAGGTAAGGGAAAAACTTTATTTGTTCAGAATGGGTATTACCAATCTGCCGAAATAATAGATGGTAAAATACATCCGGTAAGTACTAGTGATGCTTCCAGAGAAAGTATAATTGATGATATTATTGACGAAATGGTAGAAATAAATGCCGATTTTGGAGGTGATACTGTATTTATATCTGATGGTGGATTAGAGAAGTTTAAAGGGTTAGCTCTTATCACCCGCTATTAATGTAGATACTCCGAAAGAAATAAAAAAGTAGAGGACTCAGGTATAAAATCTGAGTCCTTTTTTATAATATCTTCATGTATTTATCCGATTCGGATCAATTCTCATATGGTGCAAATCTTTACTTGAAGGATTTTGAAAAAGAACAATATCAAATAAGGGAGCACTGGAAATCACATATTCCATTACAGAACGATGGATCACATCATAGCCACTAGCCGTTTTTTGACGAGAGAATGCATAAATTTCAATACCAATACCATTAGCTGTAATTTCGTTCATATACCTGACAAATAGCATTAGCTCATCATTAATTTGAGGATGCTTACGCAGAAATAACTCGAGATAAGCTCTGAATAAAGCTAAATTAGTCAGGGTTTCTCTCGATGAGCTTTCCCGAGCTAAAGAAAGAATTGCTTCAAAATTATTTGCCATAGCAGGATTACCCGACAGAATAGCAAGAAAGTCGTCACTTACGAGCTTTACAGACTCGACACTCACATAAAATGAACGGACAAAAAGTCTCCCCGGTCCCAACTCCATACGACGCCAGTTTGTGAATGAATCGGTTACCATCGTGTAAATAGGTATCATAGTAACCGAGTTATCCCAGTTCTGCACCTTTACCGAACTAAGATTTATATCTACAATAACTCCGTCTGCATTCTTTGATGGCATCTCGATCCAATCTCCGAGGCGTATCATATCCTGAAACGAAAGCTGTATGGAGGCTACAAAGCCTAAAATTGTATCTCTGAAAATCAATGAAATAAAAGCTGCTGTAGCTCCAAAACCAACAAATAGATTCGATGGGTTTTTATCTGCAATTATTGAGACAATAAGAATTGCACCTATAATCCCCAATATAATTTTAATAATTTGAATATAACCCTTGAGTGATGTTTGCTGTGTCTTGGGGTGAATCTTGAAGAATAACTCCCACGCATTCAAAAGTGAAGATAATACTAATAAGACCCAGAATACCACTACAATTTTAGAAATCGCAAACTCAAACCGCATCCAACTTTCTGAGAATCCCGAAAATAGAACTCCGGAACTAAAAAAGACAACAATAATCGCAGCAAGTACAATCAGACGGTTAAAAAATTTCTTCTGAACCAATACATTGTATATTTTGGATCTCATGTTGGACTCCTCTTTCCGTCTAAAAACAGAGGATAGCTTTGAGGTTATAATGTTCAATAACCATATAATAACGATTAGGGATATAAATGCAACAGTGAAAACAATAACATTAGACACTTTGATACTGACTCCAATACCTGATAATGCATCATGGAGATACTGTAGTATCCAGAATTTAGATGAGCTGGTTACACTCTCTGTTGCTATATGAGGAATTATGACATACATAAAATATGGGTTAAATATTATAACTTTAAACAACGATTATAAGCAAAGCCACCCTTTATATTATGGAATTGCCGTATAAGTATCCAGACATCACAAATTCGTAGATTCACTACATATTACAACATTTGCTATCTCATATTGTTCTACGAGCAATGCCGTGGGGGATTCTAATATGTTTTCACATAATCTTCTATATATCAAAACGAATTGAGGGTGAGTAGTAGTGGGCTTCAATGCATTTTTCTCTAAATTACCAACGCATATCGATTTAATACCCTATCTTTGTACCAACATTTTGGTGTTACAAATCCGTATTTATCGGACAAGTAATGAAAAGGGAATCAGGTGAAAATCCTGAACAGACCCGCTGCTGTAAGCTCTACTATGTTTTGAATGGACAAAATCCACTGTCGTAATTAATAAGATGGGAAGGATATTCAAAACAAGAGTAAGTCAGAAGACCTGCCAGAATATTTATATTTAAAGCTTTCGAGGTATGAGGCTGGAGAATATTATCAGAAGTAGTAAGATACTTACGATTCTTTTCTGCAAATATTGCATGCGCAATTATTCCAATCCACATCAAGAGAAAGCTATTTTGATCAATTATTCAAACTAGCGAATGTTTAAAAACATAATACGATTTCTATCCATCTGTTTACTTTACTGTTGCACAACATCCCTTTATGCACAAGGTCTGTTAGACAGCATACAGCAGATGAAAGAAGTCATCGTCATTGCTAAACCCTTTCAAGAAGTGATTCCGACACAACGATTATCAGGTACTAAGCTACAACAGCTAAGCAACCACACCGTCTCGGATGCGCTTCGCTATTTTGCAGGTATACAGATAAAAGATTATGGTGGTATAGGTGGTATCAAGACAGTCAATGTACGCAATATGGGTACGCATCATGTCGGCGTATTTTATGATGGAATACAATTGGGCAATGCACAAAACGGAGTAGTCGATTTAGGTCGTTTCTCCCTCGACGATATGGAAGAGTTATCACTGTATAACGGACAAAAAAGCGAAACATTTCAGTCGGCAAGAGACTTTGGGTCGGCAGCATCTATCTATCTGCGAACTAAAAAACCGAAATTTGAAAAAGATAAGAAAACAAATCTCCTCGTAAGATATAAAGCCGGATCGATACAACTTATCAATCCCTCTGTTCGTTGGGAACAGAAACTCAGCAGTAAATTGAGTATGAATTTAAGTTCAGAATACATCAAATCGGATGGGAAGTATAAATTCAGATACAAACGGGTGAATACAGACGGGTCTATTGCTTACGACACAACCGCCACCCGTAAGAATAGCGACATAGAAGCTCTCCGTATCGAAGGAGGCTTATATGGAGTAGTTGCCGATGGCTATTGGGAATCGAAAATATACTATTATGATTCGGAACGAGGACTGCCCGGAGCAATAGTCAACAATGTATTTTATAATGGTGACAGGTTATGGGATAAAAACTTCTTTGCCCAATCGAGTTATAACAAAGATTTCACTCCTAAATACAAATTCCAACTCAAAGGTAAGTTTGCATACGATTATACACATTATCTATCGAACGACACCACTTTGTTTATGGGGGAGGTTGTCAATGACAGAATATCGTTCAATAATACGTACTATCAGCAAGAGGTTTACTTGTCGGCTATCAATATGTATTCGCCGACTTCGTGGTGGGATATATCCCTATCTACAGATTTCCAATGGAACAAACTGAACGCAACGATGAGCAATTACGATAATTTCGCTTACCCGAAACGCACCACAACACTTGTTGCTTTAGCCAGTTCGGTAAAAGTAAATAAGGTAAAAGCACAGGCCAGTTTGTTAGGTTCATTTGTGCAAGAATCTGTAAGAAACGGCAAGGCATCTCCCAATAAATCTGAAATAACACCTGCGATAGTGGTCGGCTACAAGCCTTTCGAAAAGCATGACTTCAATCTACGTGCATTCTACAAACGTGTATTCAGAATGCCGACTTTCAACGATTTATATTATGCCGAAATAGGTTATAGCGATCTGAAGCCGGAATACACCAATCAATATAATATTGGATTCAGTTACAATAAACAATTTAAAAAAAGTAATCTGGACGCTTTCACTTTACAAGTGGATGCCTATTATCTCGATATCGAAAATAAAATCATCGCATCGCCCACAAACAGCAATTTCAGATGGATGATGACCAATATGGGAAAAGTAGAAAATAAAGGTCTGGATGTAGTAGCCAATTTACAAGGACATATAGGTAAAGTAAGTTTAAGTACAAACCTCACCTACTCGTATTCCAAGGCGCAGGATTTCACAAAAACCGAACCTCGTTTATCATCGTATGGCGACCAGATTCCCTATACACCATGGCATAGCGGTTCGGCAATTCTTAACGCAGGATATGAATCATGGAATATGAATTATAGTTTTATATACGTAGGTGAACGTTATGATGGTGGAATAAACAACATTAAACGCAATCATATACAGCCATGGTATACCCACGATATGTCAGTACAGAAAACATTCAATTTCAAAAGTTACAGAGTAAAAAGTTCCATAGAAGTAAATAATGCATTGAACCAATACTACGACGTAGTATTAAATTTCCCGATGCCCGGCCGCAATTTCAGATTTATTTTAAGTATCGAAATATGAAACAGCTTTATAATATAGCATATATCTTTTCTTTTATCTGTATCCTGCTATCAACTTCGTGCAGAGATGACGAAATGGTTTATCTGTCGGAACAAGAACAGATAACACCACCGGTCAGCAATAGTAAGATGATGGGCTTCTATCTCCTCAACGAAGGAAATATGGGGATGAATAAAGCTACAATCGATTACTTCGAATACCCGACCGGACTATATTATCGCGACATATATTCAGAAAACAACCCGGGTGTAGTCAAAGAATTGGGTGATGTAGGCAACGACCTGCAAGTATATGGAAATAAACTATATGCAGTAATCAACAATTCGAACAAGATCGAAATAATGGATGCGAGATCTGCCAAACGAATCACCGAAATAACTGTTCCCAACTGTCGTTATTTAGCTTTTCACGCAGGGAAAGCCTACGTTAGTTCGTATGCTGCAAATATATCAGTCGATCCAAATGCGCAAATAAGCTTTGTTGCTGAGATAGACACTACAACACTCACTCTTACACGTAAGGTAAATGTAGGTTATCAACCCGAAGAGATGGTAGTTCATAATGGCAAACTATATGTAGCGAATTCGGGTGGCTATCGTGCTCCAAACTATGATAAGACTGTATCAGTAATAGATCTCAATACTTTTGAGGAGATAAAGAAGATAGATGTAGGTATTAATCTCCATCGCATGGTAATAGACAAACGAGGCTATATATATGTAAATTCGCGGGGCAATCTTTCGACTATTCCATCCAAACTCTATGTGATAGATAGTAAAACCGATGCTGTTACAGATGAATTGGATATACCAGTCACCAATATGCGTTTATCGGGCGACTCTCTCTATTTCTTTAATGCTCCGGATAACAAGAATGCGACTTACAGTATTCTGGACACCCGATATAAGAAGATTGTTTCCAACAACTTTATTTCCGATGGCTCTGAAAGACAAATTATGCTGCCTTATGGATTAGGCATTAATCCTGACACAAAAGAAATATATCTGACTGATGTACAGAACTTCGTAGTTACAGGATACATATATTGTTTCACACCCGAAGGTAAACTAAAGTGGAAAACCCAAGCAGGAAACATTCCGGCGCATATTGCATTTGTCCCTAAAAATAGATAACAATCAACTATAATATTACTAAAATATCCATGATAATGAAAAAGAGAAATTTTCGATTAGCCTTAAAGGCATTTCTAATAACTGGTTTTGTTTTCGGATTTGCAGCATGCTCTTCTGATGATAATGATGGTGGCGAAGAGATCATCACATACAGCCCTTATATAACTAAAGTTTACGATTTTATGCCGGCCATTGGTCAGTTTGTAAATGAAGCTCCCAGATATGAAAACGGAGATACGAAAGAAAGGATGATAGCTAAAGCAGAAAAAGAAATCATCGGAATTAATGGCGGAATAGTGAGCCTCGGCGGATTTGGCGGATACATTGTTTTCGGATTCGACCATACAATCCAGAACGTACAAGGGAAAAAAGATTTCAGAGTGAAAGGCAACGCCATTTATTCTGCTACAAACCCAAACCCTAACGATCAGAGAAAAGGTGGAAGCTGCGAGCCGGGTATAATTATGGTTGCATACGATCTGAATAAAAATGGGAAACCAGATGATAACGAATGGTATGAAATAGCAGGAAGTGAATATAGTAAATCTGCCACGATAAAAGATTACGAAATAACTTATTACAGATCCGAAGAGAATGCACCCAGTAACAAATATATCAGATGGACCGACAACAAAGGTGGTTCGGGTTACAAGATAAAAGACTTGAATCACTCTCAAAGTTATTTCCCTGAATGGATTACCGAAGATGAAATTACGTTCAAGGGCACCCGTTTAGCAGATAATGCTGTCGACGAAAGTGGAGATGGCACATATTGGGTATCGTATGCCTACGATTGGGGTTATGCAGATAACCACCCGAATGACAATGATGCTTCTGCTATCGATATAGATTGGGCAGTGAATACAAAAGGCGAAAAGGTAAATCTTCCCGGCATCGATTTCATTAAAGTATATACTGCAATCAACCAGGAAGCAGGATGGACAGGAGAAATATCGACAGAAATTACAGGAGCAGAAGATCTACATATAAAATAGAAAGAGTTCGATAAGATATCCTTTCTACAAGTTGGGATGAAAGAGAGAAAAAGTTGTGCCCTCTTATAAAAATGAATGAGGTCAAAAGTCGAACTTTTGGCCTCATTCCAACACAACGTAGTTTTATAAATTAAGGTCGGCCGATAGTATGAGTATTTTATCTAAAACAATTGGTTTAGCAATAAAAAAGACAGACGACTTTATAGGTAAAAAATAAAACTTCAAACTCCGATACATTTCATCTGTACCTATCCGATGATGACACTAACGATATCTGATTTTTTAATTAACACCAGCTGGAGGCAGATCTCCTACTTTGGTAATTACGAAATGGGTGCTTCTCCCAATTAAAGTGCAACCCAGAGCTGTACAATTACCCGACTGCCCTCTGCCTAGTTGTATTGGCCAAGTCCTACCGGTTGGAATAAAAGCCGTACAAGTTATCGTTCCTCCATGATTTGATAAAGCTCCTTGAGTAAAAGCTGCCGTTGAGTGGATACGGGTATATTTGACTGGTGCATCTCCTCTAGCCCCATTCATATCGGGAAAATCGACTATATATGAAGCTAGAGTGCATCCAGAGCCATTGTGTTCGGCTTCGTACACAAGAGTCATTGTATACAGTCCTCCTCTTTTGAAAGTCACAGTATTAGTACCAGGGTTGAAGGAAATATCGTCTAACAGATTGTTTACTAACATCGCCATCGGAACTTTAGTACTTGCGCCGACGATCACTGTGCTTAAAAAATTTGGAATATTTGACTGTAGCTGAAATACGGCAGGTCTGGGTACCCCGAGATTATTTAATGAAGATTGCAATGTATTGTCAAAAGTGGATTGATTGATTAATTGACTCCATTTTGTCCCGTCCCAAGTATATAAATTATTGGCGTATACGGCTGTTGCTCCGCTTGACTCATTTGTCGTATTATAAACAATTAATCCGACTGCCGGAGACGTAATCGGCGAAGTACTATTGGTAGCTGTAAGTGTCACTCGGGGCGGAAGAAAACCCTTGTTGGCTGCATTGATTTCCAATGCTGCACTGGCATCGGGCGTTTCTGTGCCAATACCGATACTACCATTTGTAAAACCTAGTGTTTTGCTGTTGAGATTGACGGTGGTATTGACGGTCAAATCTCCTCCAAGATCGACTTTACCACTATTTAAAGTAGTACCACTGCCTGAGGAGAGTACTTGCATATCGCTACTTGTCGTATAGTACTTCCAAATAGTTCCATCCCAAATATAGATACCTTGTTTAAAAGGAGCTGCTGTGTTAAGGTTATATACCATTAGACCTGTATGTAATTCTTTCACCCTCGATGTAGAAGCATTGATCCATTCAGTATCGCCCGTAGAAATGAATGGTTCGAGCGTGGATGCGTTAAGCAATTTCACACGAGGCAATACAATCCCTCCTGTTTGCGAAGTGATGTTATCTGCTTTTGGCTCTTGATCTTTAATTTGCAAAAGAGCAGCTTGCACAGGACCAAATCCGCTACCGATAGTTACTTGTCCTGAAAGCGTGTAATTAAGTAGAAATACCGCTAATAGGATTAAATATACTTTCTTTTCCATAGTTTTTGAGTTTTATCGCTATTGAACATCAATAAAGTCTACACCTTCAAAATATAAATAAAGTGCAATTTTACTTTTTTACAAAGGTATAGGATTAACATATTGGGTTACAAATGGAAATGCATCAAGACCGTAAATGTATTTTCAGAACCGTAAAAAAGCCACTTCAATATCGTCAATTGAGGTGCATTATCATAAAAATTATTGATTGCTTTTGTTGGACGAAGTATTTCGATCGATTTAAGAAGAGTATTATTGAACGCGAGTTGGATATAAAACTTATTGAATAAAAAGCATGCGCATATCGCTTTTATTTCTTATCACAAAGAACACAAAATATAGAATAGAAAAGTAACGTCTATATTCAAAAATAAAAAGCCCCGATAGAAAATTCTATCGGGGCTTTTTATATAATCTAAACCAAGGTTATATTATTTACCTTCATGTGCGTCTTGAATCATCTTTTCGTTAGGTAAAATTAAAATTTCCACACGACGATTTTGAGCTCTACCTGTTGTAGTGCTGTTATCAGCAACTGGTTGAGAAGAACCAAATCCTTGCGATTCCATACGAGCACCGTTTACACCTTTTGATTGTAAAAAGTTATAAACCGATTGCGCACGTTTTTCAGACAATGGGTTATTTATAGCATCGTTACCGGAGCTATCTGTATGTCCATAAATCTTAACATCTGTATCAGGGTTATTCTTTAATGATGCTGCAAAATTTGCAAGGGCTGTTTGAGACGATGGGTTCAATGTGCTAGAGTTTGTAGCAAATAGGATACCCGATTCGAATGTAACTTTAATTGCTTGTCCTTCATTGATAGACTCAACCTGAGCACCTTCTATTTTTTCAAGTTCGGCTTTTTGCTTGTCCATCTTATTTCCGATAACAGCTCCGGCTGCACCACCGGCTATTGCTCCGATACCTGCACCCCAGGCAGCACCTTTGCCACCACCAAAAATAGCTCCGATACCTGCTCCAAGAGCGCCACCGGCACCGGCTCCAATTCCTCCGCCTTTCACCGTATTACTAGCTCCACAGCTAGAAAATAAAATTGCACAACTAAGTGCTATTGCTGCAAAAAATGAAAATCTTTTCATAATCAATAATATTTATTATTTATCTCTTTATTCAAATAATCCGATAGAGTCGCAATAAGCAAGTTCACCTTGTATGATGAAGGCGATCTCTTCAGATTCGAATTTGCTAATTTTGTCTTTCTTTGTATTTTTCAATACATATTCAACCATCTCATCTTCGTCGATATCTACAATCGAATCTTCGTTTACATTCTCTTTCATAAAACCTTTATCTTCGTAAAAATCGTAGATGATGTCGATAATGTAATTGATTTCGTCGCTTGAATATTTACCTTTCATTTCTTGAGGAAGATAGTTCTGTATGAATTTTACAGCCTCGTCTTCATCGTACTGGATAAGATCTTTTTCGTTGCTCATTGTTTAACTGTTGGATTAAATTATTGTAATTATATAACAAAGATACAGATGCTATGTTCAATTAGAACGTTGCTTTTTCTGCTCTATTTAAGAGATAATATTAACTTTTGTTAAATGCTAAATTTTAGATTTTATTTCTTTTTCCAGATGTAATATGCCAGAACGATCAGTGGGATAACCATTAAACCAATATATAAGGCATTAACCATTAGAAGGATCGGGGCAAATATAACCGAAAGGATAAGTCCGACAGCGGCTCCACCCAGATGGGCGTCATGTCCGATATTGCCCGTACGCGAATGCATCCCGTATATCGAGAAAGCCAGATAAGCGATTCCAAATACCCATCCCGGTATAGCGATAGGTATAAAAAGTATATAGATACCGATATGCGGATCGATAGTAATAGAGGCAAACAATACACCTACAACTCCTCCCGATGCGCCGATAGCACTATAGTAATATTCGCGACGGTGTATCCATAAAGATAACAACCCTCCACCGACAATGGATCCAAAATAAATTGCCAGATAGCGCCATACCCCAAATACACTGACGATAGCATCAGAGAAGAAATATAGGGTCAACATATTAAATATGAGGTGCATATAATCACCGTGCAGAAATGCCGATGATAAAAGGCGATCCCATTGGCGGGATTTACCCAGAATAGCTCCTACATTGAACTTGTACCTATCGAAAAATTCGGCATTATTAAAGCCGAACAAACTGGATATAACTGTGAGTACGATAATTAGAAACGGGATATATTCAATCATATAATAAAGATGCTTTGTTAATAGCGCAAAGGTATAAAAAAGAGTCAATATTCGGGTTTTCTTTTCGGATAAGTAAAAGAGGGTATTTAGTGTTATATTTTAACCTCTCTTCCCCTTTCCCCTTCCAATGAGAGGCTGCTATACTTAGATGTGAACAGCCAAATCTTTATCCTTAATCACAATGGGAACAAAATACAGCTTTCAGATGTTTTTAATATAGTGTGAATTCGAAATAAGGAAAAGGATAACAAAGTCTTTATTCTCTCTGTCATCCCGAACTGAAAGGACGAAAGATCGATGCTAATTCATATTTCATAATTATATAATGCTTATATCAAACTCACGTTATATCAACTATCAATCTCTAAAAAAACTACTATGGAAAAGAAAATTGAATATTCGAACGGGGAATTGACAATAATCTGGAAACCCGAACTCTGTCAGCATGCAGGTATTTGTGTCAAATCATTACCGATGGTATATAATCCGAAAGACAGGCCTTGGATAAAGATAAAGAATGCCACCAACGATCAATTAATTGCACAAATAAACGATTGTCCTTCTGGCGCTTTAACATATAGAATGAATAGCAAATAATCTCGCATAGTTTTTTCATACAATAAGGAAGGCAGCAAAATACTTTGCTGCCTTCCTTAGTTCTTTTCACTTCGCTTGTCTACCTTAGGTGACCTAGCCTGATAGCTTCCATTACATTGGCAGGTGCTCTCTCGGAGTCATACTCTTTTTTCATAAACTCCATATAAGGAGTAATGTGTTTGAAGAATTTATAATATCCTTTACATAGATAGTTCAGCCCCTGTTCACCATTCGATGTCGTAAGAAAACGGTTCTTCGGGCATTCACCATTGCATGCAAAATTGACATCACATTCTTTGCATTGAGTCGGCAACTTATCATGCTTATTATATCCAAATTGCAGTTGTTTTTGAGAATACATCATCCCCGTTAATGTATCTGTATGAATATTACCCAATTTATATTCGGGATAGACCAGATGATCACAGCTATATACATCACCGTTGAATTCCATTACTCCTGCATGCCCGCATGTTTTAGCGAATATACAGATGCCGGGATCTTGCCCGACCCAATTAGCCAATGCGGAATCGAAATGCTGCATATAAAATTGTCCGACATCTTTTCTTACCCATTCGTCGAAAATAGCAATCAAGAAGTCGCCCCATTTTTCGGGCGATACACTCCATGATGCTACTTCGCCATTCTCCAATCGCTCTACAATGGGCGAGAACTGAATATAACGAGAGTCTATCTCTTTGAAGAAGTTATAGAATTCGAGCGGATAATCTACATTATAGTCGTTTACTACTGCCATTACATTAAATTCTACTTCATGCTTTTTCAATAGATTAATACCCCTCATCACCTGATAGAATGAAGGACGACCATCTGCTGTTTTACGGTATTCGTCGTGAAACTCCTGCGGTCCGTCAATAGATATTCCAATCAGGAAATTATTCTCTTTAAAGAATTTACACCATTCATCAGTAAGCAATGTTCCGTTCGTTTGCAAGCAGTTGTCTATTTGTCGTCCTATTCCGTATTTCCGTTGAAGTTCAATTGCTTTTTTGTAGAACCCGATATTACGCATCAATGTTTCGCCTCCATGCCAGGTAAACAGAATTTCCGACATTGTTTGCGAATTTATATATTGCTCTATAAACCTTTCCAGCAATTCATCACTCATCACGAAGTTTTTAGCCTCGGGATACAGCCCCTTCTTCTCCAAGTAATAGCAATACTTGCATCTTAGATTGCAGACTGCACCTATTGGCTTCAGCATAACATAGAGTGGCTTTGCAAATGGAGTAAAAGCAGATAGAGATTGAGTCATAAATTGGCGTAATCAGCGGCAAGAGAATCATATACGATAGGCGCTAAGGTAGCTAACAATGCTAATTTCTTGTTCATAATGTTTCTTGTTTTTCATTAGTATACAATTACAAATTTAAGTTTATATTTATTAGATAACCATATAAATATCGATTATTTCCCAGCAAAAGCTACAGTTTACAACTCTTCATCTAAATCATTTTCGACAATTTAAAGCCTACAGATTCACACAAAACAAAAGGGCAATACAAAAAATTGCATTACCCCAATCCATTCACAAAACCAATAATTTGTCTCCGGAACTACTTATTATCAACCTTATTTATTATTCTCTAACCACTGCAAACGGCGTTGATCAGGTAGATGAGTCACTTTGAAGTTCTCGAATTTAGCTTCGAAGCCCTGACCGTCAGGACATGCCGCCATTAAACCTATCATAACGGGAACATTATCTTGCAGATGTGCATTACGCATCATTATATAAGTTTTATCATCGTACGAATAAAATAACTCTACGGCATCTAGCCTACGTACTGCTTTCACCCAAACATAAGGAGGAACTTTGTCTAGCTGAATCACACTCCAATCACTTGTTTTATGAGTTACTACTGCACTGATATTCAATTTACCATCTACAAATTCGACACCTGCCTTGATCCAGTTTTCATGATCGATACGAAGCATCAACCCCATCTGATCGAAACGAACCTTATAGTCTCCCGTAAGTTTTACCTTTACTTCGAACTCTCCACCGTAAGTAGAATAATAAAACGGAGCATCGTCTACCGTAAATCCGTAATGAGAAATACGCCAGTAATCCGATTGTGGAGTAACATACATACTTAATGTTTTATCTTTTACATCCCATTTTTCAGGTTCGTTGAACCATTGCATTTTGTCGAGGCTCTGTGCCATCATTATTGGGGCTAAACAAGCCAAAAGAAGAGAAGCAATAATTTTTTTCATGTTGTTGTTTTATAAATATTATTTTGATTTTTTGTAACCTATATTATTCGATATAGCCAATCCTGCATCTATTATCAATTGTGCTATTCTTGGTATTTCTGCTTCAGGAAGACGGCCTGCCGGACCCGATGTCCATATACATGCTATTACATTATTGGTTTCGTCAAAAATCGGTGTCGCAATACAATGAACTCCCTGCACTGTTTCGTTCAGATCGACAGCATAGCCCGCTTTCGCTATCCGAGCCAACTCTGATTGCAATAAGCCTTTATCTGTGATTGTATATTCGTTTATAGCTTCCGGTTGTAATTCCGATATTTTTTCGTTACGCTCTTCAAATGATAAAAAAGCAAGAAGCACTTTACCCGGTGCAGTAGAATAGAGATTAAATCGCATCCCTCGTTTAAGGATAAAAACAAAATCGAGAGTACCAGTCACTTGCTCTAATAAAATAACTTCATCATTAAGTAAGGTTCCTATCATAACCGATTCTCCGATCTCATCACTTAAGCGTTTCATATATTCCTTAGATCGCTCTATAATGTCGTAACCACTTACTGCGGCAAGACCTACCGAAAGGAGCTTGCGTGATAAAAAATAGCGAAAGCTGTCAGGCTCTTTTCCCAGATAGCCTAATTCCTGCAAATTAGTTGCAATTTTATAAATAGATGATTTAGGATAAGGAAGCAAGTTTACAATTTCTTGCAACGTCAATCCTTTTTCATTTCTCGACAAAAGTTCAAGCAACTCCATCGATTTTGTAATCATCGAAACATTGTTTTTATCTTCTTTTTCTTTCATTCTCGATCACATATATAAACAAAAACAGCAAATAGTTTCCATATATAAATATGATTCCTATTTGTGTTTAAAAGTATATTATATTATGATAAGATGAAAATATTTTGTTGAAAAATAACAAATTTATAGGGAAGGTGAGGGGAAGATGCAATTTTCAACACATATACTTAAGGTATTACAATACACACTATCTGCAAGGAATAAAATATCCCTAACAACTTACTTTATAATAATATACTCTTGATTAAATATTAAGAAAAGATTAGCCTACCCTACGACACAAGACTTATGGGCTTCATTCCTCATCTTTAGCTCCATCATGTACATCTGTATAAACAATCAGACCTGTTCTGAATGCATTTATCAAGATTTCTTTATCTTCTATATCTTTTCGGAGTCTCTCATTTTCCTTCTCCAATTGCAGGATGTACTTATCCTTATAATCTGAACCATATTGTGGAGTTTTTGTTTCTGATACTATCCCAACCGAACTATTTTTCGTTGACGATTCTTTGTATGCTTTTCCGTTACCCGTAAGTAACCATTCTAGGTTAATATCCGGTAAAACTAATAATATATTTTCGATTGCATTTGAATTCAAAGGCGTTCCTTTTGCTTTTCCTCTAAAGTTAGCAGAAGTCATACCGATTCTTGCAAAAAACTCCTCTTTAGCAAGACCCTTATCTTCAATTATTTGTATTATTCTTTCTTTAATCATAGAAAATATATTTTCAATATCGCTTGCATTTAGTAAATATATTTTCAATATTTGTAACTGCAAGAAAGGCAAATGTAAGAAATCAATCATAAACTGTATGCAAAATGAATACAAAAAAGTTTACAACAGAAGAACTAAGTGAGTTAAAATTATCCTCAATTGCAAAAAAACACGGTTGCACAACCGGTTATGTACGCCATGTTTTAACAGGTGTACGCGAACGGAAGTCTGTATTAGCACAGAAAATAGTAAAAGATGTAATGGATATGGTCGAAATCTTGGAGCGCGAAACAAAAATAATGGTGTGAAAAAGATATAGGCTATGAGAAAACCTTATTAATTTGAAATTAACACCTATACTATCCAACTTTTTTTTGAAACTACAAACCTAAAATCAATTTTATGAAATATAAAAAAAAGACCAATTAATAAATTAACTGGTCTTCATCACTAAAATATAGTTTTACTTAATTTCGGAATTCTAATTCTCCGTTTTTTTCATCAATAACAATTGGATTCGATTTATCGATGGTTCCGGCAAGTAGTTTCTTCGACAAATTGTCTAATACAAGTCGTTGAATAACTCGCTTCACAGGGCGCGCTCCAAATTCAGGATCAAATCCTTCATGAGCAATCCATGTTATGGCGGCATCTGTAAATTCTAGTTTCACATTGCTGGTCCGCAACATTTTGACTATGCCATCCAACTGAATGCGTACCACTTGTGCTATTTCACTTTCTTTCAGTGGCTCAAACATAATAATTTCATCGATACGATTCAGGAACTCGGGACGAATAGTCGATTTCAACATACTCAACACTTCATTTCTTGTCTTATCCACTACCTCTTCATGATTATCTTTTGTTATTGTAGCAAAGTTTTCACGAATCAGAGCCGATCCCATGTTCGATGTCATAATAATTATCGTATTTTTAAAGTTCACAACACGACCTTTATTATCTGTCAAACGACCATCATCCAATACTTGCAATAAGATATTGAATACATCGGGATGCGCCTTTTCTATTTCATCGAACAAAACCACCGAATACGGCTTACGTCGAATAGCCTCTGTCAACTGACCCCCTTCGTCATAACCTACATATCCCGGAGGTGCACCGATAAGGCGAGTAGCACTGAATTTCTCCTGATATTCGCTCATATCTATACGAGTCATCATATTTTCATCATCGAACAAGAATTCAGCAAGGGCTTTTGCCAACTCTGTTTTACCGACACCGGTTGTACCTAAGAATATAAATGAACCAATCGGACGTTTCGGATCTTGTAATCCGGCACGACTACGGCGTATAGCATTCGATATCGCAGAGATAGCCTCCTCTTGACCAACTACACGTCTGTGTAATTCATCTTCAAGATTCAGAAGTTTATCCTTCTCGCTTTGCATCATCTTATTCACCGGAATACCAGTCCAGCGAGAAACTACATCAGCAATATCGACAGAATCTACTTCTTCTTTTATCATAGCTCTGCCACCTTGCATATCATGCAATTGAGCCTGCAGTTTTTCTATTTCTGTTTCCAGTTCTTTTAGTTTGCCGTAACGCAACTCGGCTACTTTACCATAGTCACCCTCTCGCTCGGCTTTATCTGCTTGAAATTTAGCATCCTCTATTTCAATCTTATTTTGTTGAATCTTATTGATTACATCTTTTTCTGATTGCCACTTAGCCTTCAACTCTTTTTCTTCTTCTTTAAGCGAACTTATTTCTTTACTCAATTCCGCTTCCTTATTTTTATCATTCTCACGCTTGATAGCCTCTCTTTCTATTTCCAATTGTTTGATACGGCGACTCTTTTCATCCAGTTCCTCAGGAACGGAATCCACTTCCATCCTCAATTTGGCTGCCGCTTCATCCATCAAGTCAATAGCTTTATCGGGCAAGAAACGATCGGTAATATAACGTGATGACAATTGCACAGCAGCAATTATAGCCTCATCTTTAATACGCACCTTATGATGATTCTCATACCTTTCTTTCAATCCGCGCAGGATGGATATTGCATCCAACTCGCTCGGCTCATCAACCATCACTATTTGGAAACGGCGTTCAAGAGCTTTGTCCTTCTCGAAATACTTTTGGTATTCATCCAAAGTAGTTGCACCTATTGCACGTAATTCTCCACGAGCAAGAGCAGGCTTCAATATATTAGCTGCATCCATCGCACCTTCGCCTTTACCTGCACCAACAAGGGTATGTATCTCATCTATAAATAATATAATCTCGCCCTCGGCTTTGATTACTTCGTTCACAACTGATTTCAGACGTTCTTCGAATTCTCCTTTATACTTAGCCCCTGCAACCAAAGCACCCATATCTAAAGAATAGATTTGCTTGCTTCGCAAATTATCGGGTACGTCACCACGGATTATACGATGAGCCAGACCTTCGGCAATAGCTGTTTTACCCGTACCGGGTTCACCTATCAATATAGGGTTATTCTTTGTACGACGACTGAGGATTTGAAGCACACGGCGAATTTCCTCATCACGGCCAATTACCGGATCGAGCTTACCATCACGAGCTTGTTGAGTAAGGTTGATTGCAAATTTCTCTAGCGACTGATAAGTATCTTCTGCCGATTGGCTGGTTACATTATTGCCTTTGCGTAACTCATTAATTGCCAATTGTAATTCTTTTTCAGTAATACCTGCATCTTTTAAAAGCTGAGAAGCAGAACTCTTTTCAGACAAAAGACCTAACAACACATGCTCGATAGAAACATACTGATCGCCCATCTTTTTAGCATAATCCACAGCTTTATCAAGCGCAGCATTGCTCTCACGACTCAAATAAGGTTCGCCACCCGAAACTTTCGGATAGAGGTCGATTTCCTTACTAAGCAATGAGGTCAAATGTCCGGTATTAGTTCCTAACTTTTGAAAAAGGAAATTAACAATATTCTCGCCCGTCATTATCGTAGCCATAAGGATATGAGCAGGTTCGATAGCTTGTTGATTTTTCTCTTTCACTATCTCAATCGCTTTTTGAATAGATTCTTGAGACTTAATTGTAAAATTGTTGAAATTCATATATTTATTCTCCTTTCTTATTCTAATTTATATAACAATTATTTGATAATGAACGTTCAAATTATTTGCCAAACAATATTTTATGACAGATTGTCAGTGAATTTTTAATCTAAAATATATATTGCGTTGAGAATAATTATTTAATAAGACTTTCTTACCTTTGATCTAAAATTAAAAAGGTATAAAGATTATGTCACAGGAAGATTGTCAAAACGAGAGATTCTCGACTCGAATCATTAGCGAAAAGTTCAAGAAACCCGATATACATGGAGCAATCGGCATGCCTATATACCGCAATGCTGCCTTCGAATTTCCCGACTCTGAGAGTATAGCAGCAGCATTTCAGAACAGAGAAGATATTGCATCACATACATATTCGCGCATAACAAACCCATCAGTAGAAAATCTGGAGCGAAAAATACAAGCAGCCTCAGGCGCAGAAAGCGTAATGGCTCTGGCTTCGGGAATGGCTGCAATATCGAATACATTCTTCACTTTAGCATATGCAGGAAGCAATATAGTTACCTCGCCTCACTTATTCGGAAATACGTTTTCGATATTAAAAATCACATTGGCCGAGTTTGATGTAGAGGTTCGTTTTGTAAACACCGACGACATGGAAGAAATAGCCTCTGCTATCGACCAAAATACATGCGCATTTTTTTGCGAACTGATTACCAACCCACATATGGAAGTTGCCAATCTTACCGAGATTTCTAAATTGCTAAAAACCCGCAATATCCCCATGATTGTAGACTCGACCATTATACCTTGGTGTGGCTTCAATGCAAAGGAAGCAGGCGTCGATATTGAGGTGGTTTCGACAACAAAATACATATCAGGTGGTGCAACCAGTATCGGTGGTGCGATCCTAGACTATGGCACTTTCAACTGGGCACATAACCGAAAATTGAATAAGGTTGCAAAGAGTAGCCAAATGTCTAATTTTTCATTCAAATTAAAACGCGAAATAGCACGAAACATCGGAGCATGTATGGATCCCGACACTGCATACCTACAGGCGTTAGGAATGGAGTCATTACAATTACGATTCGAAAGAATGGCTGACTCGGCATACGAATTAGCACAATTTCTTTCCGAACAAGAAGATATACTAAAAGTAAATTATCCGAAACTAAAGAGCTCAGCTTATAAAGAGGTTTCTGACAGCCTATTCTCGACTAATCCGGGAGCTATGCTTACTTTCAGTCTTGAGTCTAAAGATGCATGCTATAAATTCATGGATCAGTTACAAATCATCAGGCGTGCAACCAATTTGTTCGATAACAAAACACTTATAATACATCCCGAATCTACGATATATGGCACATTCTCGCCAGAGATGAAATCGGTTATGGGTATAGAAGACAACTTACTTCGATTGTCTGTGGGCTTAGAAGATGTGAATGATTTGAAAGGGGATATCATTCAAGCATTGAAATCCTTACATTAATTTGTCTTAAATGTAAGGAATGATTACAATACGAACGAAAAAAGTCTTACCTTTGTTCTCCTAAACTGAATAGGAAAAGATACTCATCTCTAAGTAGTTGATTGATATGAAAATACAGATAATAAACGGACCCAATCTGAATTTATTAGGCAAAAGAGAGCCTGATATTTACGGAAATGCTTCTTTTGACACGTACTTCATTCAATTACAACAATTATTTGGTTCAGAATGTGAGTTACATTATTTCCAATCTAATCACGAAGGGGCAATAATAGATAAGATACACGATGTCGGGTTTTCGTATGACGGTATAGTTCTTAATGCAGGTGCGTATACACACACGTCTATTGCCATACACGACGCGATAAAAGCGGTGACAACTCCAACAATAGAGGTACACATATCAAACATACATACACGCGAAGAGTTTCGCCACAAATCGATGATAGCACCAGCTTGCAAAGGTTCTGTAGTCGGATTAGGCTTATTCTCATACGAACTTGCCGTTCGTTATTTCGCAATAAATACTCTAAGCATTTAAAATATATAACTATATACAATTAAACTATTTTACTTTTATGACTAAGAAAAAGACGAAAATTGTTGCTACAATTTCAGACATGCGTTGCGATGTTGATTTTATTCAGTCGTTGTATAATGAAGGAATCAATGTTGTGAGAATGAACTCGGCTCACATGACCGAAGAGGGATTTGTTAAAGTAATAACAAACGTACGTGCGGTATCTAAAACTATTGGTATCATGATGGATACTAAAGGTCCTGAAATACGTACAACTGCAACTACTACAGGTGAAAAAATCGTTGTTAAAACAGGTGACAAATTAAGAGTTATCGGTGACATCAACGTACTATCTGCCGCTGAACAAATTTCTGTGTCATACCCAAGTATAGTAAAAGATGTTTCTGTAGGAAACCTTCTTCTTATTGACGATGGTGAAACAGCACTTAAAGTTATCGAAAAAACTGCTGATGCATTGATCGTTGAAGTACAAAACGATGGTACTATTGGAAGCCGCAAGAGCGTTAACATCCCTGGTGTTAGCATCAACTTGCCTTCAATCACTGAAAAAGATAAAAAATGTATCGAAATTGCTATCAAATATGGCGCAGACTTTATTGCTCACTCATTTGTTAGACATAAAGGTGATGTTCTAGATGTTCAAAAAATTCTTGATGCTCACAATAGCGATATCAAAATCATTGCTAAAATTGAAAACCAAGAAGGTGTTGACAACATCGACGAAATCTACGAATATGCTTATGGCGTAATGGTAGCTCGTGGTGACCTAGGTATTGAAGTTCCACAAGAAAAAATCCCTGGAATCCAGCGCTTACTTATCCGTAAGGCTATAGAATACAAAAAACCGGTTATCGTTGCTACTCAAATGTTGCATACAATGATCGAGAACCCTCGTCCGACTCGTGCCGAAGTTGCCGATATTGCAAATGCAGTATATTACGGAACTGATGCTGTGATGTTGAGTGGAGAAACTGCTTATGGTAAATACCCAATCGAAGCTGTTCGCACAATGGCTCAGGTAGCTGCTGCTGCAGAAGAATCTAAACTGGAAGAGAAAGTAACTCCGGTTCCGTTCAAAGACGAAGAGTATGACACTACTTCATTCTTAGCTAAACAAGCTGTAAAAGCTGCTACTCAACTAGGAATCAGCGCTATTATCACTGATAGCTTCACCGGTCGCACTGCTCGTACTCTAGCTGCTTTCCGTAGCAAGAGCCCGGTATTTGCTATCTGCTGTAAAGAAGAAGTTGCTCGTCAACTATCTGTATGCTATGGTGTACATGCATCTCACCAAGAATCGACAGGTTTCACTACTCACAAGCATAAAGAATATTTCTTGAAAGCTCTTAACCACATGTTAGATCTTAAAGCTATCACTAAACAAGATGATGTTGCTTATCTAAGCGGATCATTTGGTGAAGGTAAAGGAACATCTTTCCTTGAAATCAACAATGTAGGTCGTGTAGTAGATTCTAAAGATGCTTTCGAAGTACCGGTTGATTGACTGTTAAGAATAGAAATTAATCTATAATATTAAATGAGATAATAACAGCTTTGTTATTATCTCATTTGTTTTTATGGAGATTTAAATTGAATCATTAGCTTTGTGAAACATTAAAATGAGTTATGAGTTTAGAACACGATGAGGCAATAGAAAATTACATCCTTTCCCATATAGACGAGGAAGGTGATTTATTGAAACAACTGAACAGAGATGCCCATGTCAATCTGCTTCGACCACGCATGTTATCAGGGCATCTGCAAGGGCGGTTACTAAAAATGTTTTGCCGGCTGATACAACCAAAATATATACTTGAAATAGGTACTTACACCGGCTATGCGACTCTCTGTCTTGCAGAAGGAGCTACCGAAGATGCAGAAATACATACACTAGAGGTAAATGATGAACTGGAAGATTTCATTCTAAAATACTTACATAAAACCAAATTAAAGGATAAAATACATCTGCATATAGGTGATGCTATGGAAATAATACCGACCATCGATTGCACTTTCGATCTGGTATTTATCGATGCTAACAAGCGTACATACATTGAGTATTACGACCTTATCTTTGACAAAGTTCGTTCGGGAGGCTTGATCATAGCAGACAATACGCTTTGGGATGGCAAAGTATTGGAAATAGCGAAGCCTTCGGATAAGCAGACAATCGGTATTCAAAAATTCAATGATATGATAGCAAAAGATAGCCGTGTGGAGAAAGTTATTTTACCCTTGCGAGACGGATTAACACTGATTTGGAAAAAATAATTCTTTCAGAAACTATTTACTGCTTACCTTTGTAAAAAATAAAAACAATGGAATCAACAAGACAACAAAAAATAAACAGACTCATTCAGAAAGAAATGGGTGAAATATTTCTAAAAGATGCCCGCCTGATGCAAGGCATTCTTATATCGGTAAGTGAAGTACGCGTAAGTCCCGATTTAGGCTTGGCGAAAGTCTACCTGAGTATTTTCCCTTCCGAAAAAGGCAAAGAATTGGTAGAAAATATAAAAGCAAACATGAAAGCTGTTCGCTTCGAATTAGGACAACGCCTTGGAAAGCAATTGAGAATAATACCCGAATTGGCTTTCTATCTGGACAATTCACTTGACCATCTTGAAAATATAGACAAATTGTTAGGCACAAATAATAAGTCGGAAGAGTAAATTTGAAACTCTCGTTCTACATAGCCAAGCGTTATCTCTTCTCTAAGAAATCGCATAATGCCATCAATGTCATATCCATGATATCGGTGTGTGGGATTGCTATAGCCACAATGGCACTAGTATGTACACTATCGGTATTCAACGGCTTCACCGATGTAGTAGCGAAATCATTCAGTTCTTTTGACCCCGAACTACAAATCACTCCTGCACAAGGAAAAGTATTCGATTCTACCGACCCTAAAATATTAAAAGTAAAACAACTTGCCGAAATATCTTTGGTATCGGAAGCGTTGGAAGAAAATGCTTTATTGAGATTCGAAGACAGGCAAGATCCAATTCTTTTAAAAGGAGTATCCTCCGAATTCGTAAACCTGGCAGACATAAATAAGCTCATAATAGATGGCGAATTTATATTACGGGAAGGCGACATAGATTACAGTGTAATAGGTGCAGGGCTAGCAATGTATATGGGTACGCGCGCAGGCTTCCTATCCCCTCTGGAAATATACATACCAAAGAGGAACGAAAAAATAAATCTGGCAAATCCATCTACAGCATTTACCCATTCCGAAGTTTATGTTAGCGGTGTTTTCGCTCTCAATCAGGCAAAGTATGATGATCAGATGCTTATCGTATCTATCGACTTGATGCGCGAACTACTCCATTACGACACAGAAGTATCGTCACTGGATATAAAAATAAAAGAAGGTGAATCTCTGGAAAACATTCGTCACAAAATAGAAGGAATATTAGGAAGCGATTATTTGGTGAAAGACCGCTTCGAACAACAAGAAGACCTTTTCCGAATGGTGAATGTAGAGAAATGGGTTACCTTCCTCATTCTTGCCATTATATCTATGATAGCGATATTCAATGTTGTCGGCTCCTTATCTATGTTGATTATAGAAAAAACGGCAGACATCAAGATTCTTCAAAGCATGGGTGCCAATAACAAACTGATAACAAATATATTTTTATTAGAAGGCTGGTTAATAACCTTTATAGGTGGAATAGCCGGACTTGTTATCGGAATCATTATTTGCCTGCTTCAACAATACTTTGGCATTCTGAAACTAGGTGATGCGGGTACATTTGTAATAGATTCATACCCTGTATCGGTGCAAATACTGGATATCCTTCTGATATTCGTAACTGTAAATATTATCGGCTTTCTTGCTGTACTTTATCCGGTAAACAATCTGCGGAAAAATCTGTAAATATTCAAATCAAAGTATCAATTGCCAGAATTCCACATCAATAAGGCGATTGAATTTCTTTCCAGATTCTTTAAAATTCCCGACCAATCTGAAATTAAACTTTTCATGCAGCCGTTGGCTCTCCTCGTTCGGCAAAGAAACTCCACCGATAAGCGAATGTATATTGATTGCCTTTGCTCTCATAATAAGTTCTTTGTATAAAATACTGCCCACACCGCTACCTATCATTTCATGATCGAGATAAACACTCGTCTCTAATGAAATATCATAAGCCGAACGCTCCCTCCAATTATTCAGGTAAGCATAGCCTATCACCTTACCCTCTTTCTCATATACAAAATAAGGGAAACCTTTCCCTTGCACTTTCAGTATACGTTGAGCTATATCCTCTTCGCTTACCAACTTTTCTTCGAAGGTGATAATGGTATCTTTAATATAGTAATTATAGATTTCTGCAATTCTTTTTGCATCGTCAAGTTGTACTTCTCTTATCATTTTAACCAACCATTATTTTAAGATTTTCGAAGTGTAAATATATTCAGTTTTTCTTTAATTAAACGTGAGTTAGATATTAAATCATTAGAATATGAGTTGTGAGTATCGACCTATCTTTCGCCTATTCTGTCATCCCGATACGCAGTGAGGAATCTCAACTGCTCCTTGTTATAGAAAAACAGATTCCTCACTGCGTATCGGGATGACAAATTCGAATGAAGTTTTTATTCCTCCTTTTCTTATATCGAATTCACGTTTAATTAAATAAAATCTGAATGTAATACCTGTCGATATAGCCGTGATTTAGCGTAACACTTATCAAAAGAAATAGGAATCTGCAACCTTAAGATCCATATACGTTACCCAATATTCATAATTTTAGTGTATTTTCGTGTAATCAAATCAATCTCAATCAGAAGATGATAATTAAAGACGCTAAATTTCTAATAAGCAATACCGATTATAAACTTTGCCCGCAAGATGGCAGAGCAGAATATGCTTTTATCGGACGTTCCAATGTAGGTAAATCCTCTTTGATCAATATGATCACCAATCGCAACGGACTGGCGATGACATCGTCGAAGCCCGGAAAAACCCAATTGATAAACCATTTTATCATAAACGATGAATGGTATTTGGTCGATCTGCCCGGATATGGATATGCCCAACGAGGAAAAGACGGACGTGAACAGATACGTAAAATCATTGAAAGTTATATATTAAACAGAGAAGATCTTACGTGCCTTTTCCTCCTACTCGACTGTAGGCACGAACCTCAAAAAGTAGATATGGATTTCATGAACTGGCTAGGAGAACTAGGTGTGCCGTTTTCGATCATATTCACTAAGATCGACAAGATCAGCAAAAGCCGCCTAAAAGAAAATATTGCTGCATATACCGACAAACTAAAGGAAACATGGGAAGAACTGCCTCCTATATTCTACACATCAGCCGAAGCGAGAGTAGGTGCAGATGAAATACTCAACTATATAGATCAGATTAATAAGGATTTACAATCAAAATGAAAAAACAAGACGAAATAAACCCTGAATATATGCTCAAGGCCATAAAATGGGCAGAAAAAAGTGTAACCAAAGGTGGTGGCCCTTTTGGAGCGGTTATCGTAAAAAATGGAGAGATTATAGCACAAGGTCACAACTGCGTAACGTTACATAACGATCCGACGGCACATGCCGAAGTCACCACAATACGTAAAGCTTGCAAAAAGCTGAATACTTTTGATTTAGCTGGCTGCGAAATATATACATCTTGCGAACCATGCCCCATGTGTCTTGCTGCAATCTATTGGGCACGAATGGATAAGATATATTACGGATGTACAAAAGATGATGCTAAGAATATAGGCTTCGACGACTCGTTCATCTATGAGCAGATAGATTTGAAACCAGAGGATAGGAGTATTCCTGCAAAGCAAATTCTTCACGACAAAGCAATAGTCGCTTTTCAAAAATGGGAAGAGAAAGAGGATAAAATAGAATATTGAAAAATACAACCCAGATATATTATTATACCTAAATCTGAGTACAATGCTAGTACCAAAAATCAGAATCACAGAGACTAACAATGCAAGCCTGATAACAGAGGCGCTGGATGCAGTATCGTTAAATGCAATAGGCTCTGTCAATTGGGAGAGTCAATATCCCTACAAACCCGATGTTTCGTTTAAGATTGCCCATAATGGAGATTATCTATTCCTTCAATATTTTGTTGAGGAAAATGAAATATTAGCAAAGACAACCAAAGACAATGGCCCTGTCTGGACAGATTCGTGTGTCGAATTCTTCATTTCCTTCGGAGAGTCTCCCTATTATTACAATGCCGAATTTTCGTGTATAGGTAAAGCCTTGTTTGGCTACCGCAAAGACAGAAAAGATTCCGTATATGGTGATTTTGACACAATGTCATCTATAAAACGATATCCAAGTCTGGGAACCGACAATTTCGAAAGAAAAGAAGGCAATTTCAAATGGAATCTACTTCTTGTTATGCCCACTTCCGTTTTTTGGAAAGACGACATTAAATCATTTAATGGAGTAAAAGCTCGCGCCAATCTCTACAAATGCGGAGATGATTTGTCTAAACCTCATTTTCTTTCATGGAACCCTATAAATAACGAGAATCCTAATTTTCATTTACCTAACTTCTTCGGATTTTTAGACTTTGAAGATTAATATAACGAATCCACACAAGTATCAGTAAATCAATACCATATATTGCGCTAATTTTGTGTTAAAAAATCTTTCGTTATATGTTTTTTTTCTTATCTTTGCGCCAATTCAGAGTTTTAAGATAGTATTAAGATGCTCTTAATTTTCTGTTAAATATGGATATATTTAATTTTTTATGAAAAATAATCTATTCGATAGGTTTAAACCTAAAGAAACTAAGTTCTTTCCACTTCTTAGTGAGATGACGGAAGTTATAAGTGCAGCTTCCGACCTGATCGTTGAATGCGTTCAAACAGCAGCAGACCATAATTCTGCAGTAGAGTACTACAAAAAAATAAAAGAGCAGGAACGCCGTGGTGATCAAATTCAAAACCAAATTTTTGAAGAGTTGAACAACACATTCATCACTCCATTCGACCGAGAAGACATCAACAACCTCTCTTCTAAAATGGACGATGTGACCGATCTTATCAATAGCTGTGCCAAACGCATCATGCTATACAGCCCGAAAACAATGCCCGAAAGCGCAGTTCGTTTAGCTTTATTGGTTAAAGAATCGGCAGCTTGTCTTAATCTGGCAATCAAAGAGCTGGACGTTCTAAAGAAAAGTCCTGCAAAAATTAAAGAATACTGCGCACAATTAGATGTGATAGAAACAAAGGCTGACGACGTATACGAGCATTTCTTAATAGACTTGTTCGAAAACGAAACAAACGCCATAGAAGTTATCAAACTAAAAGATATCCTTCACGAATTGGAACGCGCAACCGATGCAGCCGAAACTGTAGGTAAAATAATCAAAACAATTATTGTTAAGTACACATAACTAAAAAAAGAAATGACCCTACTTATAATAATTATTGTATTAGCCATTGTTTTCGACTTTATCAACGGATTCCACGATGCAGCTAACTCAATAGCCACTGTGGTATCCACAAAGGTACTGACACCTACACAAGCCGTTATCTGGGCGGCATTTTTCAATTTCGTTGCATTTTTTATCGCTAAATATATTATTGGTGGTTTTGGTATTGCCGATACTGTATCCAAAGTGGTAAATATGGGAGTGGTCGCAAACCCTTCTCATGTTATCATAGCCGGACTAGTCGCTGCCATTACATGGAATCTTGTAACCTGGTGGCTAGGCATCCCTTCCTCATCATCGCACACCCTTATCGGTGGTTTTGCAGGCGCAGGTATTGCAGGCGCAGGCTTCCATGCGGTGCACGCAGGAGTAATCGGTGTGATAGCACTATTTATCGTTGTAGCACCACTTATCGGTATGGTGGGAGGTAATATCATTACACTCATCACCCTTCATTTTGCCCAAAAGGCAAAACCGGGAAAAGCCGACCGGTGGTTCAAGAATCTCCAACTCATATCATCCGCATTGCTTAGCATAGGGCATGGACTGAACGACTCACAAAAGGTAATGGGTATCATCGCCGCCGCCTTGATAGCATTTACACAAACAAATCCGGAGGTTCACGAATGGCTGCGTATGTCATCCATGGACGACATGCACGACTGGGTTCCGATAGCCTGTTTTACGGCTATTGCAATAGGAACGATGTGTGGTGGATGGAAGATTATGAAAACTATGGGTAACCGTATTACGAAAATCACTCCTATCGAAGGCTTCTGTGCCCAAACGGCAGGATCATTAACCCTCTTTATTACTGAGATACTACACGTACCGGTAAGTACTACACATGTTATAACAGGTAGTATAATCGGAGTAGGGTCGGTAAAACGCCTTTCGGCTGTTCGCTGGGGTGTAACAAAAGACCTTTTGATTGCATGGATACTAACAATACCCGTTAGTGCAGTTATGGCAATGCTTTGCTATTATGCACTAGGAATATTTATTGTAGATTAAAATATTACCAGACAAATAGATACAAAAGAGGATAACCTTAAGCGGTTACCCTCTTTTTTCATTTAACACCTAACATTTTCCAGATTAAAATATTGCTTTATTCATTGAAAAACAATATCTTTGCACCGCTTTTAATTAAGCAATTATGTTTAACCCTTTAAAATTACTGATCAGATCAGGTATCAGATCCTTATTAGATGATTGAATCAGAAATATTGAAACACGTACAACCACTTGCAGATTTTGATTGGGATTCGTACGAAAAAGGTGACACTTATTCAGATAAGAGTCAAGAAGAATTAGAAAAAACCTACGACCAGTCGTTAAGTAAAATCAACGACAAAGAAGTGGTAATGGGTAAGGTAACATCGATGAACAAACGTGAAGTTGTTATCAACATCGGTTACAAATCGGATGGTGTTATTTCACTAAACGAATTCCGTTACAACCCTGATCTTAAAATTGGTGACGAAGTAGAGGTATACATCGAAAGCCAAGAAGACAAAAAAGGACAACTTGTTCTTTCTCACAAGAAAGCACGCGCTTCTCGTTCTTGGGAACGTGTTAACGCAGCTCTTGATAATGATGAAATTATTAAAGGTTACATCAAATGCCGTACTAAAGGTGGTATGATTGTTGACGTATTTGGTATCGAGGCGTTCTTGCCGGGTTCTCAAATCGACGTTAAACCAATCCGCGACTACGACGTATTTGTTGGTAAAACAATGGAATTCAAAGTTGTTAAGATCAATCACGAATTCAAAAACGTTGTTGTTTCTCACAAAGCTCTTATCGAAGCTGAACTGGAACAACAAAAGAAAGATATTATTTCGAAATTGGAAAAAGGTCAAGTGCTTGAAGGAACTGTTAAAAACATCACATCATATGGTGTATTTATCGACCTTGGTGGCGTAGATGGTCTTATTCATATTACTGACCTATCTTGGGGACGTGTACAACATCCTGAAGAAGTGGTTAAATTGGATGAGAAAATCAACGTTGTTATCCTTGACTTCGACGATGATAAAAAACGTATCGCTCTCGGCTTGAAACAATTGACTCCACACCCTTGGGATGCACTAGATGCTAATCTTAAGGTAGGTGACAAAGTTAAAGGTAGAGTAGTGGTAATGGCTGACTATGGTGCATTTATCGAAATTGCTACCGGAGTAGAAGGTCTTATCCACGTATCTGAAATGAGCTGGGCTCAACATCTACGCAGCGCACAAGACTTTATGAAAGTTGGTGACGAAGTAGAAGCTGTAGTTCTTACACTCGATCGCGAAGAGCGCAAAATGTCTCTTGGTATCAAACAATTGAAACCAGATCCATGGGAAAATATCGAAGTGAAATATCCGGTTGGAAGCAAGCATACTGCAAAAGTTCGCAACTTCACTAACTTCGGTGTATTTGCTGAAATAGAAGAAGGTGTTGACGGACTAATCCATATCTCTGACCTTTCTTGGACTAAGAAAATCAAACACCCTAGCGAGATGACTCAAATAGGTGCTGATATCGATGTTCAAGTGCTAGAAATCGACAAAGACAACCGTCGTTTGAGCCTAGGTCACAAACAACTTGAAGAAAACCCTTGGGATGTATTCGAAACTATCTTTACAGTAGGTTCAGTACACGAAGGAACAGTTGTAGAAATGGTAGACAAAGGTGCTGTAATCTCTCTTCCATACGGTGTTGAAGGTTTTGCGACTCCAAAACATTTAGTGAAAGAAGACGGATCACAAGCTAAAATCGAAGAAAAACTAGATTTCAAAGTAATCGAATTCAACAAAGACTCTAAGAGAATTATCGTTTCTCACAGTCGCGTATTCGAAGACGAAAGACCAGAAGCTAAAGAAGCTGCTGCTGAAAAGAAAGCTAGAAAATCAGCGAAGAAAGACAAAGAAGAAGTAACAACAACTTCATCATCTAACAATGTAGAAAAAACTACATTAGGAGATATCGAAGAGCTTGCTGCTTTGAAAGAAAAACTTGCTGGAAACGAGAATAAGTAATAATCTTATCCTTATATATTGAAAAGGAGACATCTGTTAGATGTCTCCTTTTTTTTGTAACTACCTTTTATCTACTCTCAAAATAGAAGGTATATAAAACAAAAAGCGAAAAGCCTAATATGGCTTCCCGCTCTTCTTGTCTATATCTACTCGACGTTAAAAATTATTGCTCATAAATTGTATTCCATTCTTTTCTGCTTCGGCATATTTTTTCTTATCAAAAGAATATAATATGGGAGATTTATGAGGACCAATCTTCCGGGTCTCATTTAAAGGTTCAATAAGCCCGACTGATAATACCTTACGCTGAAAATTCCTACGGTCAATTGCTTTACCTAATATCGTCTCATAGATAACCCTCAACTCAGGCATTGTAAACTTCTCCGGCAACAATTTATAGCCAATAGGAATATAACCTATATGCATACGCACAGTCTCAATCGCTTTGCGAATAATTTTATTATGATCTGCGTACAATTCAGGTAATGAGTCTAGCATAAACCAGTCAAATATCTCATCATCATTCTCTTTCGACTTCATTGGCTTAATTTGATCAAACTGCACCAATGCATAATAACCAACACTCATGAAACGCTGAAGGTACCAAGGAGTTTCAACACCCTCAATATTAAATTCCTTCAACACATGGTCATTACTATCGGCTCTATCCTTTCTCCCGAAAAGATAAAATTGTCTGGGAGAAACACCCCTTATTCCTGTTCTTTTGTATAAAGTCCGCTGTGCAGATTTATCGACATCCTCGTCAATAGCAATGAGACTACCCGGAAGCATCCATTGATCATTTATTTTCAATTTTCTCAATAATACTTTAAGACCTCCTGAGTGAAATCCTAAAATAACACACTCGACTGATACACTTGGCATATATAACGCCACACCCTCCCCTGATATTCCGGAGGGCAACATATCCTTTTTCATAAGCATTTAATCGTTATTGCAATTCCTTAACTTAGTTTTCGTTTGTATTTGCGTTTTTCTTGTCTAAATAATAAATTTTGTATTCAGATTTTTCCTTTTCTGTCTTCAAACTATCCAACTGTTGCATCATCATAGACAATCTATATGACCTCGTAACAGCATTTTTCACTGGTTGTGATAAAGTATATGAGCTCTTATTTTTCCCTTCTAGTATTAGCGTTAAAGGCTTATCTGTATTCTCAAAGATGAATTTAGCTACGCCATTGTCATCTTCTCCTGCAAATCTAATAATTTCAAATTGTTTTCCAAGGTTTGAAAAGCGATAATTTAGTCCGTCATCATTAACAGGACGTGATTCTGCCGATAATCCATCTTTTGCAGACACTTTTATCTTATTATGCTTTTGACCACTTCCAATAAAAACACTTTCCAGATACATCTGCCCATCTTCACCGACACCCGAACGTAAGGTTGTAAATGTTAATGGTCCGCTCGTCGCACTTTCTTTCGGAACATAAAATCCTTTTTCTTGATATTCTTTATTCCGCTGATAAACAAATAATTTTTTCAACGAATCTAATTTTGGCTCATGTAAGGCAATTAATGAATCACAAATCGCTATGGTATGGGTATCCTGTCCTCGTCTAACACTATCCAACAACGCCAGACTAGCTCTTATTTGATCGAAAGCTTTCGGATATAAAGTCTTGATACTGTCAATTTCTGATTTTGCCTGATCATACCTCCCTTCATTATATAATTGTCGGGCATTATCTAACAACAATTGCGCTCCATCTGTTTTTGATGAACACGCCACAATAACAAAGCAGAAAAACAAAGCCAAAGCTTTAAAACACCTTCCCATACGAGTTGATTAAATTAGATAAAAAATAGTAATAAAATAACGGAAATCGTTCTTTTGTTTGTAATTTTGCAATACAAATAAAATAATTTTTTTCGACTAAAGTGGCTTTTTAAGAGTTTATTTGCATCAAAGTCACTATTACGCAAGAATTAAAAGTTATTTTCACTAACAGATTTAAGAATGCATATTGAACACGAGGATTTAAAAAAGAAATTCTCCGGTAAAATATTTGAAATTATATCCGAAACAGCAGACGAAATGAACCTCGAATGCTATGCAATTGGAGGGTATGTACGGGATATATTTCTACACCGCCCATCAAAAGATATTGATATCGTAACCGTAGGACGAGGGATTGACCTTGCAGCAGCAATTACAAAAAAGCTCGGCAAAAAGGCTTTTCTATCCGTTTTCAAAACTTTCGGTACAGCACAAATAAAATACAAAGACCTCGAAATAGAATTTGTAGGTGCACGCAAAGAATCTTACCAAAGAGATTCCCGTAAACCAATTGTTGAAGATGGGACATTAGAAGACGATCAGAATCGCCGCGATTTTACAATCAATGCGCTGGCTGTATGTCTTAACAAAAAACGATTTGGTGAACTGCTCGACCCCTTCAATGGACTTGAAGATATGGAGAACCTTACCATAAAAACTCCACTCGATCCCGATATAACATTTAGCGACGATCCATTGCGTATAATGAGAGCTATCCGCTTCTCGTCCCAACTCGGATTCGATATTGAGGCTGATACGTTCGACGCTATTACGAGAAACAGAGAACGCATAGAGATAATTTCGAAGGAGCGAATCATTGATGAGTTAAATAAGATAATTCTCTCTCCAAAGCCTTCTATCGGATTCAGGCAACTTGATATAACAGGAATATTACCCATTATATTTCCCGAACTTGTTGCGCTCAAAGGAGCTGAAACAAAAGATGGTATAGGACATAAAGATAATTTCTATCATACACTTGCCGTATTAGATAATATCTCTCTAAAAACAGACAACCTCTGGCTTCGTTGGGCGGCTATACTACACGATATAGCTAAACCTGCGACCAAACGTTGGGATAATAAATTGGGATGGACATTTCATAATCATAATTTCATCGGTGAGAAAATGATTCCGAACATCTTTAAGCGGCTCAAATTACCACTGAATGAGAAAATGAAATACGTTCAGAAGATGGTGACGTTACACATGCGCCCTCAAGTGCTGGTAGACGAGGATATATCGGACTCTGCCGTACGCCGTCTTTTATTTGAAGCAGGTGATGACATTGATGATTTAATGACCCTCTGTGAAGCCGACATAACATCAAAGAACCCTGAACGTGTACGCCGTTATCTTCGAAACTTTGAGATCGTTCGCCAAAAGTTGAAAGACATTGAAGAGAAAGATAATGTTCGGAATTTCCAGCCACCGATCGATGGCGAGGAGATTATGCAAATATTCGGTTTAACACCATGTGCCGAAGTTGGGCGGCTAAAATCATCGATCAAAGATGCTATCTTAGATGGCGTTATCACAAACGATTATGAATCGGCATACCAACACCTGATAGCGAAAGCGAAAAAGATAGGATTAACACCCATAAAAACAGATAAAAGATGAGTACAGTATCAATTATAGTAGCAGCAGACGAAAACAACGCGATAGGAAAAGACAATAATCTACTTTGCTATCTGCCTAACGATCTGAAATATTTCAAGTCGATTACAGACGGACATTCCATTATCATGGGACGAAAAACATTCGAATCGTTACCTAAAGGAGCTTTACCGAACAGAAGAAATATTGTAATTACACAAAACAAAAGTTTGCAGTTCGAAAATTGTGAAATGTGCTCTTCGGTGGACGAAGCGATTAATTTATGCAAAAATGAAGATGAAATCTTTTTCATCGGAGGAGGTTCTATCTACAATATTGCCATCGATTTCGCTGATTCATTATACCTCACTCGCATACACCACCGATTCGAAGGAGCAGACACTTTTTTCCCTTCAATAAACGATGACCAATGGAAAGAAACCTCAAGGGAATACCATAAGGCCGACGAGAAGAATAAATATGACCATAGTTTTATTAAGTTTCAGAAAATTAAACGTTAATATACTTGTTTATTTTAAATAATCCCCCTACATTTGCAACCCGAATTTGAACGAAGAAATAATAACGAAAATAATATATAGCGATGAAAAGAACTTTTCAACCATCAAACAGAAAGAGAAAAAATAAGCACGGATTTCGCTCAAGAATGGCTACTGCTAACGGACGTAGAGTGCTTGCGTCTCGTAGAGCTAAAGGAAGATCTAAACTTTCTGTTTCTGACGAATACAGCAAATAATAGTCTGTAAAAGATATTTTGCTTTTGCAAACAAAGTAAGAATTAGTATTAATTCTTACTTTTGTTGTTTATGGATGTTTCGTTTATAAATTAGTTGATATGAATTGGTTTGATCTTGTTATAATAATTCTGGTTGCTGCAACCCTTATCAAGGGATTCACTTCGGGATTCGTTATGCAGGCCGCATCGCTGGCAGGATTAATACTTGGAGCCATATTTGCGGGAAAATTGTCGGGTTATATAGCACCTAAGATTATCAGCTTGACAGATGGATCACCGCACGTTATCGGTCCAATATCGTACGTCGTAGCCTTCCTTCTGATTATTACCTCATTAATATTACTGGGGAAAGCTGTTCAATCGGCTGTAAAAGCAATGGAAATGAATGCCCTGAATAGAATTGCAGGGGCCATATTTTGTTGTGCTAAATGGCTTATAGCAGTAAGTATATTAGTCAATCTAATTTCGGAGATAGACCAAAGCAACCTCATAATAAAAGAGGATGTGTATGAGAAATCTCACACCTACCCTCTTGTAAAACGAGTTGCGCCACTGGCGATACCCTATCTTAATTTCGATTGGATCACTCAGTGATAGCGATATATTCTTTTATTGCTTTTGTCAGATCGGCTTTTGAAATCAGCCCGACAATGCGATCTATCTCCTTGCCATCTTTATAAACAATAATTGCAGGAATCCCTTGAATCTGTTTATCAATGGCAAATTTCTTATAATTATCCACATTCAATTTCGCAATCTTGGCAGTGCCCTTAAACTCGTCTGCAACTTCTTCGAGTATCGGATTCATCTTGCGACAAGGACCGCACCATGGAGCCCAGAAATCAACCAAAACGACACCTTTAGCAGTCTCACTCTCATAGCTTGCTGCCGACAAGGTTACAATAGCAGAATCCTTTTTTTCTTCACGAGCCGATCGCCCAAACACATTAGCACTATCTAACAGGCTAAGTGACAAAAGAACCACAGCCAGAACAGAGAATAATATTTTATTTTTCATTCATTTAGTTTATTGAAGGTCCGTGACCTATTTATTATTATATGAACCGCAAATATAACCATAAGTTCATTTGCCCATACACCCCTATTAGATTTATATGAATATTTGACATATATTAAATCTTACATTGAACAAAAACAAGTATTTTTGTATATATAAAACTGTGATATAGCCTGTAAAATATGAGCCAAGAACCGATGAAATTAGATCTGGATAAAGTCCTGCAAAGCAAGGCTCCTAAAATCTATAACAAAATACCTCGTTTCGCGATCAACTACCTGAAAAGGAAAGTGCATGTGGATGAGTTGAATGAAATTCTGACCATATATGCAGATAAAAAGGGTGTCGATTTTATGGAATCCGTTGTCGGCTACTTTAACTTAACACTTGATGTGGATGGACTCGACAGCATACCAACAGATGGCAGATATATTTTTGTCTCCAACCATCCTTTAGGCGGCTTAGATGGCATCTGTCTTTCAGCTATTATTGGCAAAAAGTATGACAAGAAAATCAAGTATGTGGTTAATGATATTCTGTATTACATCCGAAACCTACAACCTATTTTCCTACCAATCAACAAACATGGTACACAGGCAAAACAGGTAGCAAAAGAAACGAACGAGGCCTTCGATTCGGACAACCAGATAATCACTTTTCCGGCAGGGCTGTGTTCGAGAAAACAAAATGGAAGAATATATGACCTCGAATGGAAAAAAAACTTCATACAAAAGGCTATAGAATCGAAAAGAGACATAGTTCCTGTCTACTTTAGAGGGCTTAATTCAAATTTCTTTTATAGATTTGCAAATGCTAGAAAACGTCTGGGTATAAAATTTAATATCGAAATGGTTTTATTACCCGACGAAATGTTCAAGAATAAAAATAAAACCTTCTCTATTACTTTCGGACAACCCATTCCTTACTCCACTTTCGATCACTCGAAAAGTGCGCAACAATGGGCTGAATATGTAAAAGAGACTGCTTATAAACTGGGAGAATCAAATAAATAATCAATGGACGCAGCTATTATTCCACCCATCGATAGGGATTTATTAAAAGCCGAACTTTCCAGAGATAAATTCTTGCGAAAGACCAACAAGGCTCATAATGAAATCTACATTATCACTCATCATAATTCACCGAATGTGATGCAGGAAATCGGACGATTACGCGAGATTGCTTTCAGATATTACGGCGGAGGCACAGGCAAACCCGTAGACCTCGACGAGTACGACATAATGGACAATCCCTACAAGCAATTAATCGTATGGAACCCCGAAGCTGAAGAAATAATTGGAGGCTATCGTTTTATTTGCGGTCCGGATATTCGTTTTGATAAAAATGGTGAGCCGATTTTAGCCACATCCCATCTTTTCCATTTCTCTAAAAAGTTTGTAGACGAATATCTTCCATATACATTCGAACTCGGACGCTCGTTTGTTACACTTGAATATCAATCTACATTGGCCGGATCGAAAGGCATATTTGCCCTTGACAATCTTTGGGACGGATTAGGAGCGTTGTCTGTTGCCGACCCATCTATGAAATATTTCTTCGGTAAGGTAACCATGTACGATACCTACAATACACAAGCCCGAGACATGATCTTATACTTCATGAACTTATATTTCCCCGATATGGAGAAATTGGTTTGGCCCAAACATGCACTTCATATCACTTCGGATAAAAGGAAATTGAGCAGGATGTTTACAGGCGAATCATTTAAGGCTGATTATCGATTATTGAATACCTCTGTCCGTAAATTCGGACTGAATATACCACCTCTTGTAAATGCCTATATGAGCCTGTCGCCACAGATGAAAGTATTTGGAACAGCTGTCAACGAAACTTTTGGCAATGTGGAAGAAACAGGTATCCTTATCAACAAGGATGAAATATTGGAGGATAAAAAGAAAAGACATATCGAATCGTATCTACGGGACAAACCTTCGAAACGCTTCTTAGGGCGGCTACGCCAAATGATAAACTGGAGCTGGAGATCTAAATAATAATATTATGAAAGTTTATTACGAGTCTCCCGTGGGCATACTTGAGATCGAGGATGATTATGGTCACATCACAGCCCTTCGTTTTGTTGAAAAAGCTCTTGATGCAGCACAGCCAATCACCGAAACACTAGCTGAAGCGATAAAGCAATTAGATGAATATTTCGCAGGAAAAAGACTTGATTTCGATCTGCCACTTATGCAGGAAGGAACAGATTTTCAACAAAAAGCATGGGAGTATCTTTGCAGTATACCTTATGGCGAAACTGTATCTTACAAAGAACAAGCCCAAGCAATAGGATCACCCAAAGGCTTTAGAGCCGTAGGGTCAGCCAACGGAAAGAATAATATCGCCATCATAGTACCTTGCCACCGTGTGGTGAACGAAGGCAAAGGATTGGGCGGATATGCCTATGGCCTCGATGCTAAACGCCAATTACTCGCCTTAGAACAGCGTTATAAAAAGAAATAATAAATGAACTTATCTCAATATCAAGTAATACTTGCGTCGAACTCTCCCCGCAGGAAGGAATTACTTTCGGGTTTAGACATCAACTACACAATCAAGATTCTACCCGATATAGATGAATCATATCCCGATAATATAAAGAAAAAAGATGTTGCTATCTATATAGCCAAAGAGAAAGCGAACGCTTACTTCGATTGCCTGGAAGATAATACCGTTCTTATTACCGCTGATACAATCGTTCTACTTGATGGGAAAGTATATGGAAAACCCATAGATGAAGAAGAGGCTAAGCAAATGCTTCGTGAGCTATCGGGCAAAACTCATCAGGTAATAACAGGGGTTTGCATCACGACAAAAGAGAAACAGCATGCTTTTGGCGTATCCTCAGAGGTCAGATTCGCCCACATCGAAGAATCGGAGATAGAGTATTACGTAACTAAATATAAGCCCTTAGACAAAGCCGGAGCGTACGGTGTGCAAGAGTGGATAGGCTATATCGCTGTGGAATATATTTCGGGCTCTTATTTTAATATAATGGGGTTACCTGTACAACGGTTGTATCAGGAGTTGAAGAAATGGTAGAGAAGACAAAAAACGAATACTATGAAAATTGCGAAATACATACAACCTTTTATTTACTTTATTATTGCACTGTTCTTAATAGAGCTTTTCCAGCCTTTTATATCCTCCGTTTTTATTAAAGCTATATGCGATAACCTAAAACTGGATTCTTGGGTTATTAAGATCGGCTTCCCTGCACTTATAGTAGCCACCTTTTATCTTTACGGAGAAAAAATAAAAAATTATAAATGGGTCTCTTTATATTATTTACTTATTGGTCTGATTTACTTGCTATACAGGTTCGATATAATATCTCATTCTGATTGGGCATTTTCCTCTTACTGTTGGGTAATTAATTTTTTTGACGTATTCTTTACAATAACCTTTATAGGTTTCACATATATAATTTGTTATAAAAAAGAAAAGAAGAAGGAGACAAATGAGAAGCAAAGTAGCACACACAGTCCTATTAAAGAATGCTCTAAAGATAAACTACAATACAAAAATGATATAGTAAACAACCTATTGCCTACCCTCCTAGATAAAGAAGAAAATAAAAAGCTCTATCAAGAAGAAGCCCTTACTGTCAGCCTGCGTGGTAACTGGGGGGCGGGTAAAACATCGTACTTAAATCTGATAGACGAACAAATAAACAAAGATTCAAAGTTTTATGGAAGGGCAATTATAGTCAAGTTCAACCCTTGGTTTAGTTCCGACACGAAACAAATAATGCAAGATTTCTTGGATACATTGAGAGAAGGGCTAAAAGATAAATTAGATCATTATACACTACAAACATCGATAAACAAATACGCACAGGCATTAGCAAAAGGAAACTTCGGTACTGCATCTAAACTCTTATCTCTTTTGCCGCTAGGCGGGGATGAATCTATCGAAAAAAGATTTAGCGAGGTCAGCAATAATATAGCTAAGCTCCCAGTTCCGCTAATGATCTTTATAGACGATATAGACCGATTGGATGCAAAAGAAATACAATATGTTTTGCAGTTGGTAAGGAATAGTGCAAACTTTAAAAACACCATATTCATTGTTCCTTATGATGAAGAATATATTGTAAAAACACTTGATACTAATTTATGGAACCCCCAAGAGTATTTACAGAAAATATTTACCCTGTCTTACTCTTTACCTATTATACCTTGGGTAGAATATGTAAAAATGGCTACAACAGACATTGCCAAGCAACTCTCTATTGAAGCAATTAGCAAGGAATATGAATGCATAAAATCATTTATTAAAGACATAAAAAAACGGCTTACGCTGCGCACATTAAGAAAAATAACCGAAAATATAAATTTCCATGACTCTTTTGTTAAAGATGATGGTGGCAATTATAACATATATTTGTACGATTTACTACTTATAGAATACTTAAACATTCTGGATAAGAATATATATACAAATTTACCTCAAGAGGATGGAATACTTTGGTTTAATGGTTCTCATTATAGTCTCAATAACCGTAATATAGAAGCAATATCAAAAAATATAGTGAATAACGAATCCAATCTGACTGTGCATCCTAACGATGAATTCATCGTCAAATCTATTAAACCTATTTGCTTAAATACAGCAAAAATCAATACTAGCTTTCATATATTGGAGTTATTATTTAATAAAAAAGGAAGTGATATATACTCATTGGGAAATCCTGTTGTACTTAATACTTATTTCGCAAAAATAAAAGGAGAAAAAATTATTACACAAAAAGAGTTTAGTGAAGGTATCAAGATGTCAGAAGATGAATTGAAGAACCAATTCTTAAAATGGTATGATCGTAATAAAACAATATTGAAAGACTTATTAAACAGCGTTGAATTTAAAACAAAGGAAGAAGGGCTGAAATTAATAAATGCATCATCTGTATTAAAACAAGAAAGGGGGCACTATTATTTAGTTATACCAGGAGTAAATTCGCTATACAAACATGAATCTGAAACCGATATATATAAATTACACACCACTACATTCAAAACTTTTCTAGATGGTTATGCTAATAAAGATATAGATACACTCAAATGCAAAAATGAAATATTACAGAGACTTAAAGAAGACCACTTTAGTCCTCTTAAATATATTTTTAGTAACAATTCTCAAGATTCAGAAAAAAAGTACAACGAACTTTACATTTCTTATCTACAAGAATATCTAAAACTTCAAAAGGATTTCGCCGATTTCGAAACCAGCTTCATAGCTAACTTAGATCAGTTATATCATAAAAACGAAGCTCAAGTATTAATCAAAGAATATCTAAAAATACATTTTAGAAGCCTTGTAAATCAGGTACAAACCACTGAAGAGTTAAGCTACAATTTTTATTTTAATAAATTATTTGATGAGGCATCAAATAAAAAAAGTAACTGGAAAGACAACTACAAAAAGTTCCTCGACCAATTTGATAAAGAAGTGAAAAATCAGCCTTGGTTTCAGCGCCATCTTGAAGCCATAGGATTCAAAACAACTACCTAATGCTAGAAACAACAAAAAAGGAGCTATTCACACGAATAGCTCCTTTTATAAATATCACTAGGAAGACTAATTAATTAGTCGATAAAATCTACAGTTTCTTCACCGATCATTTTGCGAAGCGTATTTTTTAACTTCACATATTGGATAAACAAGTCGTGTTCTGCAATCTTAGCAGGCTCATGCATAGGGCTTTTGAAATAGAAAGACAACCAGTCTTGTATTCCACTCATACCTGCACGTTTAGCCAAATCAGAGAACAACACAAGGTCAAGACATAAAGGAGCAGCTAGAATAGAATCCTTACAAAGGAAATCTACTTTCAATTGCATTTTGTAACCCAACCATCCGAAAAGGTCGATATTATCCCATCCTTCTTTATCATCTTTGCGAGGTGGATAGTAATTGATACGAACTTTGTGGTATACATTACCGTAAAGTTCAGGATACAATTCAGGTTGAAGAATATTATCGATAACAGACAGTTTCGATTCTTCTTTTGTTTTGAATGAACCCGGATCGTCAAGAACTTCGCCGTCGCGGTTACCAAGAATATTTGTAGAGAACCATCCTTCAAGACCCAACATACGAGTTTTCAACATCGGAGACAATACTGTCTTCAACATTGTTTGACCTGTTTTAAAGTCTTTTCCGCAAATTGGAGTTTGAGTCTTAGCAGCTAATTCCCACATTGCAGGAATATCAACTGTCAGGTTAGGAGCACCATTGATATAAGGTATACCCATAGACACTGCTGCATAAGCATAAACGTTTGAAGGAGCTATATCTTTATGATTTTCCTTCATTCCTTTTTCTAAAGAAGCAAGTGTTTTGTGAACTTCACCCAGTGGAGTGAATACTTCGGTACTACCGCACCAGATAACCACGATACGATCGCAATTATTTTGTTTTTTGAAGTCTTCGATGTCTTGTTTTACTTGTTCCATCAAGTCCCATTTAGTAGGAGCCGATTTCACCCAAGTACCGTGCAAACGTTTAACAAATTCCTGATCAAATACAGCTTTCATCGGTTTGATAGCTATCATTTCATCTTTCACCTTGTCCAGGTCTTCATTCGTTAAAACATCAGCATGTTTTGCAGCCTCGTATGCATTATCTTCAAAGATATCCCATCCTCCGAATACTACATCATTAAGATCTGCCAAAGGCACCGCATCTTTAATTTTAGGGAAGCGGTTTTCTTCTCTTTTCCCTAAACGCATTGTAGCCAATTGAGTAATTGACCCTACAGGAACACCTTGTCCTTTACGTGTTAACAACGTTCCTGCCATAAATGTAGTCGAAACTGCACCTACGCCAACAGTAAGAATACCAAGTTTTCCCTTGGCTTCTTTCACTTGTACTTTTCCCATTTTTTATAAAAATTTTAAGTTATACCGCAACCCGCGGCTTACATTAAATTCTGTTATTCCAACGAATAACATATAATAGAATAGCATCAAATATATCCTCACTACCATTTTATTATCCCAACCCGATATTTTCCATCTCAAACAGTGTCCGAGACTTCCATTATTGGTAGCAACAACATAGCTGGCGCTATAATATCATCAAAAAATCAAGTACATTACTTTCAATCTTCTTATTTCAGATGAAAGACATCCTTCAACTCCATGAAGTCTGTGATAACAACGTCTGCCGTAGCACTTTCGTCATCTTTTTCCCAACCAAGACCTTTCAGCCAGATAGTCTTACAATCGTTTTTCATAGCCGGAACTATATCTTTCTTGTAAGAGTCTCCTATCACAACTATATTAGATGCAGGTAAGTTTAACTTCTCTACACCCAACGTAAATATCGCTGGGTCTGGTTTTCTTATTCCAACTACCGCCGACTCGATAATCTCATCGAAACAGTCTAGTAGATCAAAATCCTTCAAAACAGCATGGATATTACCATAGAAGTTGGAAACAACTACCATCGGATATTTAGCATGTAACTGTTCCAAAACAGGTTTCTCCTTCGAGATCAAACCTTTGACAAAGTTATAACATTGGGTCGAAACCGCAAGGCTATATTCTGCTTTTTTATCATTTGCTGTTAAGTAGCCTTTTTCGAAAAGATAACCAATTTGCAAATCAACTTTTTTATTGAGTAGAATACAGAAATTATCTTCTTCTTTGATTATTGGGTGTACAGCCAAATAGCGTTCCACATAGACAAAAGCTTCGCGAAAAGCCTCCTTCGTTACAGGTATCTGCTGATCTTGATAAGATTCCCACAGCACCTCCGCCCAATGTTTTCCATTACTGTCGATAGTACCGCCATAATCAAATATAATTCCTTTTATATCTTCGAATTTGAACATTCTATTCTTAATTATTTATTTTTCAATACTTCCCTTTAGCTATTTCAGCAGAGAATTTTTTACACATTTTCTCGTGGCTTCTTACCATATAAACAAGTAGTACATTTAATATAAGAAGTTCGAAAACAAAATATATCCATGGTTCCTTGACTAGAATTGCTATAAAAAGAACGATGGCTCTCGTGTTGAACGAAAGTATATTTGTCCACTTCATCAATGGCAAACTTTTCGCTCTGAAAGCAGTTCTGAATGACTCGGGAGCTGTCTCTCCGAATTTATCTTTGAGTAACCTAAACATCTTCTGAAATGCAGGAGACCAATTTTCCTGATCTTTCGTATAATTACGATAAAAAAATGCCACAAGTTTGGCAAAGAAGTTTTTGCTCCACGACAAACTGTTATATTTAGCAGTCAGTTCTATTGTATTATCAAGCTCACTACCCGATTTACCTTTTAGAAAAAGTAAATGTACATTACGATAATAATCAGCCATAGCGGCTTGTTTGGCATGGAAATATCCGGCAGATGCAGCTAACACCCATATCCAACCGCCCCACTCATCATCTAATCGCATGCAAATGGCAATATAGATAGCAGCAAACCACAGATCACCTGCAAAACCATCGAGCACGCGACCTAAAGCCGAGAACTGTTTTGTCATACGGGCCAACTGTCCATCCGCACTATCGTATGAATTAGCCCATACTAACAAGACAATGCCAAGTATTGAGATCCATAAATTGTCAAAATAGAAACAAACTCCGGCTCCCACCCCAAGGAATATACTGGCAATCGTTACAGCATTAGGGCTGATGCCTAGTTTTTGAAACAATAAGGCCCAACGGTAACCGATAGGTCTGTAAAAATAGATATCTATAGGCTCTTCTGTGTCCATCGACTTGAGCGTCGATTCAATTGAGGGTTTAGTATTTTCCATCTTGTTCAATATAACTATCTTTTTGCTAAGGAAAAAATAATCCTCAACTATTCTTTATTATTTGCTTATGGATACATTCGGCAATTTTTGGTGCGGCCTCTTCTCTACAAGGTGCGAAGCTAGGCCAGTCGTTAAAATCGATAATCTTAAATGATCCGTCGGCTGCAACAACACAGTCGCCACCATATATTCTCACGCCGAGTATTTCTCCGGCTTTGTCACATTCTCGTTTCAGGTCTTCTGCCGAAAAAGGAAATTCTTTTGCTGTTCCATTTATCACTTCCAATCCGAATTTACTATGATTCAAATCGTAAGGATAGAACCAATAGAAGAAATCGGTATCGGCAACACCATAAAATTTAACAAGGTCACCTACCAAATGTTCATTTATCACAGCATTGGGAATGTCGCGAAATGCAAACTCCTGTAAAATAGACTTCACCTCTTCCATACTTCTGGCATAAGTTACATCTTCTCTATGAATAGCATGGAAATCTCCTCTTTTTATCCAATACGCCTTAGCACCTATCTCGTTAAGACCTTCGGTAGGGTCATCGTTTACATCTATTATTATACTTGCAGGGTGTGGTATATTATTATCCAATAAAAGACGCGTCATTTTACCACGTGTACAATTATCTATTCCGAAAGCCGAATTGATGATAACAGAACCCTGTTTCTCCAGCTTCTGTAGCCTTCTTATTGTACTTTTATCGCGAGCCATATTAAATATGTATTGCCCACTTTCGCTACCTACTACAAATTCCGCCTCTGTGAACTCTTCTACTTCATAACCCATTTCGCGTAAGCTATCTGTAGTCAGATTAAAAATCATACCATCGTTACCGATATGATTGGGCGAATACTTTGTCTTTCTTTTGACTCCTACGATTTTCGTTTTTGACATAACTATTTCTATATAGTGCAGTTACAATTTAGCTTTTCAGAAACTGCTCTGCTTTTATAATATCTTCTGCATGGTCTACATCCACAATTTTGGCAAACGGAAATGCTTTCAGATTCAATTTATCTGAAACCAGTTGTCGCTGAAAATTGCGCATGCGGGATTGCCCTGTATTGAGACAATCTTCAAGCGTTTTAATCGCTTTAGGTGTTAATCCGTAGATACCACCTGATATATATTTACAATTATCAGAAGAATCCAAGAACCCTGTGATCTTCATATCGTTGTCTACACCAACATAAAGCGGCTTCTCGTCATCGATATAATCCGTCACAGCCATCATGCCATCGGCATCTTTGTCTGCAATAAAGGCTTGTATATATTTACTGAATTCTTCTTCTTTAAATATTGTATCGACGGTTGTTAAACAAAACTTCCCATCACGAAGGAAGTCACGAAGTTCGAAAAAACTATGCATCGAACTAGGTGTAGATTTAACTACAATATTTAATGGCACATCTAATTTCAAACCCGAAACATACTCCTGTACCTGAGTCATTTGCTCGTTTACAATAATGCTTATCGAAGACGCATCGTTTGCAAGAAAGATATCGATGAGACGTCGAATCATTTCTTTTCCATTTAGTTTTACCAAAGGTTTTGGTAAAGCAACGCCTTCTTGAGCAAGTCTTGAACCTTCTCCGGCTGCTATTATAGCATAATTCATATAATCAATCTGAATATTCTTTGACTGAAAAACAGTCAAAAAGTTTAATCAAGGTCTATAAGACCTGTTATATTAAAAAGAAGTTATTCTTCCTTTGTTAAATCGAGTACTTCGTTGTCTCCACCTCTCTCAACATAAAGTTTCCTTAGTGGATTAACATATGCCTTATCGTATTCTGTTCTGTTTTGATATGTATCGATAGCCATATAAACAGCCTGACGGAACGACTCTTCCGATGCTTCATTCTTTCCGGCAAGAGCATAAGCTGTGCCATGTGCAGGTGAGGTACGAATAACAGGCAGACCTGCCGTAAAATTGACACCCTCTTCCATCGCAATTGTTTTGAACGGAGCCAAGCCTTGGTCGTGATACATCGCTAAAATACCATCGAAGTTCATAAAATCCGAAGAACCGAAAAACCCATCGGCAGCATAAGGACCAAAACATAAACTATGTTTCTCTTGTAGTTCTTTTATGGCAGGAATGATAATATCATTTTCCTCCGATCCCAGCAAACCATTTTCTCCAGCATGCGGATTGAGCGATAATACTGCAATACGAGGATTACCTACTCTAAAATCACGTTTAAGACTTGTTTCGAACAGCTTCGCAGCTTCAACAATTCTTTCTTTTGTAAGTTTTTGAGGAATTTCGGACAAGGGAATATGTCCTGTTACCAAAGCAACACGAAGATTGTCTTTTGCAAGAATCATCAGGCTCTTGTCTCCTGCTTTACCAAATTTCTCTTCCAGATATTCGGTATGCCCGGGAAAATGAAAATCTTCACGTTGGATATTATGTTTATTGATAGGTGCTGTTACCAGAACATCGATCAATCCGTCTTGAAGGTCGGCACATGCACGTTCCAATGCAGCAAATGCAGCGTTACCTGCAGCTTCACTCGAAACACCAAGCTCAACCTTAACATCCTCGCCAATACAGTTTATTATATTCACCTTATTCACCACCGCTTCTTTCGCATCAGTTATCTGATTGAATGCTACGGCAGGCAAATCCAGTGCCTTACGATGATAGGCTGCCGCCTTAGGCGAACCGTATATAACAGGGATACACATTTCTGCCATACGGATGTCGCCAAAAGTCTTTAGTATAACTTCATAGCCTATTCCGTTTATATCTCCGTGCGTAATTCCTACTTTTATCATATTATAGATTAATCATTATTTTGTTTACTCTTCACTGTCGACAACATACCGCAAGCTGCAAATATATCTTCACCACGTGAAGAACGAATAGTAGAAGTAACCCCTTTCTTAGTCAGATAATCTCTGAAAGCTTCCATCTTCTCCTTTGTCGATGTCTTTAAATCGACATTAGGGATAGCATGGAAACGAATCAGATTTACTCTGCAATCTAATCCCCTTATTTCCTGCGCCAACTCTTTGGCATGAATAATAGAATCATTGAAATTGTCGAACATAATATATTCGAACGATAGACGACGCTGTTTAGACCAATCGTACTGACGAAGCAAGTCTAACACATCTGCCATCGGAAATGCTTTTTCGACAGGCATAATAGATAACCGTTGCGCCTTCTCGGGACTATGAATACTGATTGCCAAATGAGCATTGCTTTCATCCAGAAAACGCTTCAACTTAGGCGTTACCCCTGTTGTTGAAACCGTTATACGCTTCGGACTCCAGGCCATACCATAGTCGGCAGTCATTATATCGAGTACCTTTTTCAATTCTTCGTAATTATCTAAAGGTTCTCCCATTCCCATAAAAACGACATTCGTCAATGCTTCGGCTTCACGAACCGAATACATCTGATTCAATATCTCATTTGCAGTCAGATTACCATTAAATCCTTGCTTACCTGTCATACAGAATAAACAATTCATTTTGCATCCTACCTGCGACGAAACACAAAGCGTAGCTCTGTCGTCTTCGGGAATCATTACCGATTCGATCAGTTTGTCTTTCTCTGTCTTGAACAGATACTTAACCGTACCATCTACCGACTCTTGAAATTCGAGAGGGGCATAACGCCCTATATCGTATTTTTCTGACAACAATGCTCTGTTTGCGACAGAGATGTTTGTCATTTCGTCTACAGACGATACATTCTTCTTATATACCCAATCGGCTATTTGTTTAGCAGCAAATTTAGGCAAACCACACTCTTCTGCCACCAAACGTAATTCGTCCAGTGTCATGCCTAACAAGTGTTTTTTCTGCTCCTTAATTTGCTCCATTTTCTATTTATTACAAACGTTTTTTAATAGCTTCACTATCTTTTTCAAAACCCGGTTTGTCAAGTAGCGCAAACATATTTTTCTTGTATGCCTCTACTCCCGGTTGGTCGAATGGATTCACTCCTAATATATAACCGCTGATACCGCAAGCTTTTTCGAAGAAGTAAAGTAATTGACCGATACTGTATTCATCCAAACGAGGAATCTCTACTTTAATATTAGGAACACCTCCGTCTACGTGAGCTAGTTGAGTTCCCAACTCTGCCATTTTGTTTACGAAATCGACACGTTTACCTGCAAGGAAGTTCAATCCGTCTAAGTCTGCCTCATCAGAAGGTACTGTAAGTGTTTCGTTCGGGTTCTTCACTGAAAGAACAGTTTCGAAAATAGTACGCTCTCCCTCTTGAATCCATTGACCCATAGAGTGTAAATCGGCTGTAAAGTCAACCGCAGCATTGAAAATACCTTTATGGTCTTTACCTTCACTTTCGCCATAAAGTTGTTTCCACCATTCAGCGATATAATGTAGTTTAGGATTAAAGTTAGCAAGTATTTCTATTTTCTTTCCTTTCTTATATAGTTCGTTACGGGTAACTGCATATATCTCTGCAATATTCTTTTCGAACGGAACAGAAGGTGCAGTTTGCTCTTCCATGTGAACAGCTCCGGCTACCAGTTGACGGATATTAACCCCAGCCAATGCGATAGGTAATAAACCAACAGGAGTCAATACAGAATAACGACCACCTACATTATCAGGAATAACATATTTCTTATATCCTTCTTTTGTTGCTGATGTGTATAATGCTCCGCGAGCGGCATCTGTAATAGCTACAATACGAGATTTAGCTTCTTCTTTACCAACAGCTTTTTCCAGTTCCGCTTTCAAAATACGGAAAGCCAAAGCAGGTTCAGTAGTTGTTCCCGATTTAGAGATATTGATCAAACCAAATGATTTACCTTTCAGATAAGCAAGTAGTTCAACCAAGTAATCTTCTCCGATATTATTTCCTGCATAAAGAATAACAGGATTTTTGCGGTCTGTTTGCAACCAGTCGAAAGCATTCGATAGTGAATCGATAACTGCTCTCGAACCTAAGTAACTACCTCCGATACCAATAAGAACAATTACATCGCATTTTGCTCTTAGTGCTTTTGCTGTATCTTCTATATCTTTCAGTTCAGCATCTGTAATTGATGAAGGTAGGTTTAACCATCCTAGATAGTCGTTTCCTTTACCTGAACCGTTATGTAATGTTTCGTTGCACTTTTTAGCTAAAGCAGCTTGGCTGTTGATTTCGTTTTGGTCAACGAAGCCTAAGGCTTTAGTAATGTCTAAATTGATATTTTTATCCATAGCCTAATTTATTCTTTATTTTAAAATTTGTTCTCTTAATCTTTTTATCTCCTCTCTAGCTGAAACATTCTCGTACAAAATACGATAAACTGTATCTGCAATAGGAATCTTTATCTGGCACTTCTCGTTCATTTCCATAATACACTTCGTGCCGTAATAGCCTTCCGCTACCATTTCCATCTCTATCTGGGCTGCTTTTACCGAATAGCCTCTACCGATCATCGACCCAAAAGTACGATTACGGCTAAAACTCGAATAGCATGTAACCAAAAGATCACCCAAATAAGCCGAATCCTGAATATTACGTTCGATTGGAGAAACAGCATCCGTAAAGCGTTCCATTTCGGTTATAGCATTCGATACCAAAACTGCTTGGAAATTATCACCATATTTCAATCCGTGGCATATACCTGCAGCGATAGCGTATACATTTTTAAGCACGGCAGCCAGCTCTATACCTGTAACATCAGTAGAAACAGATGTTTTAATAAATCTATTATCAAAAAGGTAAGCCAAAGCTTTTGCTTTTTCAACATCGGCACAGGCAATAGTCGGATATGTCAGACGCTCTAATGCGACTTCTTCGGCATGGCAAGGTCCTGCTATAATGGCGATATTCTCTGCCGGAATATTGTAATATTCGGATAGATAATCCGTAACAACAAGATTCTCGGGAGGAATAATACCTTTTATTGCCGAAACTATAAATTTATTACTGATATCTGTTTTCAATTTTTCAAGATGTATCTTCAAAAACGGCGAAGGTACAGCGAGAATGAGCGTATCCGAATTTTCGAACACTTCAGTTATATCAGAATAAAATGTAATCCTATCCAGATTGAATTCGACATTGGACAGATAAGAAGGGTTATGCCCTAGTTTCTTAAAGTCCTCAATCTGATCGGGACGGCGCATATACCAATTGATATGCTTTTCGCGAACCAGCACAATTTTGGCTAATGCGGTCGCCCATGTACCACCCCCTAATATTGCAACTCTTCCGGGAAAACTCATAGTTTTTTGTTCTAGTTAAAAAATTAGTCGTTTAATTGATTTTACTTAACCAACCGGCAACTTCATCTACTGAAGGTAATGCCAGATCTAATTTATATTTCTTATTTATATCCCCTAAGTCTTGACGTATTTTCTGAGGATTTACTTCTTTCATATCCTCGACTGTTAAGTATCCGGCTTTTTGAATAGCAGGCACTAAAGCCTCAGCTATACCTAATTCGGCATATTTAGCCACAGGGTCTTTCTTCGCTACTTTTTCAGGACGCATCTGAGGGAAAAACATCACCTCCTGAATACTTTCCTGACCGGTCATAAACATTACCAAACGATCCATTCCTATACCGATACCACTTGTTGGAGGCATACCATATTCCAAAGCTCGCAAGAAATCCTGATCGATAAACATCGCTTCATCGTCTCCTTTTTCAGATAATGTCAACTGATCTTCGAAACGCTCACGTTGGTCGATAGGATCGTTCAACTCCGAATATGCATTTGCCAACTCCTTACCATTTACCATTAGTTCGAAACGTTCGGTAAGTTCAGGATTGTTCCGATGTTTCTTTGTCAAAGGCGACATCTCGATCGGGTAATCGATAATAAAAGTGGGTTGAATATAATTCCCCTCACATTTTTCACCAAATATTTCGTCAATCAGTTTGCCTTTACCCATTGTTTCGTCCTGCTCTATATTCAATTGTTTGCAGACTTCACGCAATTGATCCTCATCCATTCCACTGATATCAATACCTGTGAAGTGTTTAATAGAATCTATCATAGTCACACGAGGATAAGGCGCTTTATAGTCAATCTCATTGTTGCCCATCTTCACTTTAGTGCTTCCATGTACATCGATACAGATTTTTTCAAGCATACGCTCTGTAAAATCCATCATCCAATTATAGTCCTTATAGGCAGCATAAAACTCCATTACTGTAAACTCAGGGTTATGAGTCCTGTCCATTCCCTCATTACGGAAATTACGCGAGAATTCATAAACTCCGTCAAAACCGCCGACAATCAACCTTTTCAGATAAAGCTCATTTGCTATACGGAGATATAGTGGTATATCTAAAGCATTATGATGTGTTGTAAAAGGACGAGCAGTAGCTCCTCCCGGAATACTTTGCAGAACAGGCGTATCTACCTCAATATACCCATGTCCATTGAGGAATTCACGCATAGAGTTAAAGACTTTCGTTCTTTTCATAAAGACATCTTTAACCCCTTCGTTCACTATCAGGTCAACATAACGTTGGCGATAGCGCTGTTCCGGATCAGAGAAACCATCATAAGTCACACCGTCTTTCACCTTAACTACAGGCAACGGGCGCAATGATTTAGCAAGAACGGTTATTTCTTCGGCGTGAACAGAAATCTCTCCCATCTGTGTGCGAAAAACGAATCCTTTCACTCCTACAAAATCACCTATATCTAAAAGTTTCTTGAATACAACATTGTATAAATCTTTATTTTCATCGGGACAAAGATCATCGCGAGAGATATACACCTGTATACGTCCCTCAGCATCCTGAAGCTCCATAAAAGAAGCCTTCCCCATGATACGACGTCCCATAATACGACCTGCGATAATTACCTCGCGGCGTTCGGCTTCGTCCTTAAATTCATTTTTTATATCTGTAGAATATGCGTTCACATCATATAGAGCAGCAGGATATGGCTCTATACCCAACGATCTCATCTCTTCTAAACTACCTCTTCGAACAACCTCTTGTTCGCTCAATTCTAATACATTCATTATTAATCTTGCTTAAGATTATTATATTTCAAATAACTAACTTCTGCTCTGTCCAGAACAATCTCGCAAATTTAAGAAATATAATTACAATATGGCATTCAATAGCGTAAGTAAATGAAAATAACTTTAATTTATAAGAAATTTTTCACACTTTTTATTTCAGGCTAAACGGGTAAAAAAGGAAATAGAATCGTACCTTTGTATTCGCAAAAAGATGGGAGGAACACACTCCTTAATATTTAAACATTGAGAAATGCTTAAGACCGCAAATATAGACGACTTAGAAAATAAAAAAATCAGCAAACTCCTCTGGCAATACGCAATTCCAGCTATCATAGGAACCACAGTAAATGCTTTATACAATATCATCGACAGGTTCTTTCTCGGTAATGCTCCCGATTTGGGAGACGACGCAATAAGCGCTATTGGTATTGCTCTACCTTTAATGACAGTTATGACGGCCGTTGGGATGCTTGTCGGGGCTGGTTCTGCCAGCCGTATATCCATCTACATGGGTATGGGGGATAAGGAGTCTGCCGAAAAAGTATTAGGGAGTGCCTTGCTCCTATCCTTAATATTTACATTACCCACAACCGTTATCCTGCTTGTTTTTACAAATTCAATTCTTACACTGTCAGGGGCGGATGGTAAGGTATTCGAATATGCACAAGAGTTTTTATACTATCTTCTGCCGGGTAGTATTTTTGCTACCATGTGTTTTGGATTCAACAATATGATGCGTGCATCGGGTTATCCTCAAAAAGCCATGTTCACAATGCTGATTAGCGTTGTGGCAAATATCATACTTGCTCCTCTTTTTATCTTTGTATTTAAATTGGGAATAAAAGGTGCTGCTATCGCAACTGTTATATCAATGTTTATTGGTTTGTGCTTTGTGATGCATCACTTTATGAACAGGAATAGCATGTTGCGGCTTCGCTGGTCTTATGTGAGACTGGATGCCAAGATAGTTAAAGCAATCGTGAGCATCGGCTTATCGCCTTTTTTCATACAAATCTCTGCATCCACCGTTATATTCCTCATTATACATCAGTTGCAAATATATGGCGGAAAGGTTGCCGTAGGTGCTTATACTATCGCCAACACGTTAGTAATGCTTATCCTGATGACAATGATAGGACTGACGCAAGGTATGCAACCAATAGTCGGTTATAACTACGGAGCAAAAAGATTCAACAGAGTAAAAGAGACTTTAAATTATACAATAAAAGTAGGTATCTGTATCGGAGCAATAGGACTGGTTATCGGTCTTTTAATACCGGATATGATTGTAAAGCCGTTCAACCCGAGCCCTCTACTTGCTGCAGAATCGGCAAGAGCCCTAAATATTGTAACATTGATGCTACCACTTGTCGGATTTCAAATAGTAGTAACTAACTTTTTTCAAAGTATCGGGATGGCTAAGAAATCGATTTTCTTGAGTCTTTCCCGCCAATTTCTAGTGTTGGTGCCGGCATTATTCATCCTTCCTCATTTCTTTCATATAGACGGAGTATGGATGTCGCTACCCGTAGCCGACCTTTTATCAACTTTATTGACTACTGCGTTGTTCTTATGGCAGCTTCGTCAATTCAAAATGATGAATATAGAACAAGCATAAATTATCAGACAGATTATGATAGATATAAAAAACATACACGATATACTTCAGCACTTTACCGTTAGCGAAAATGACCTGAAACAAGTAATAGCCGAAGCGTTGAGCAAAGGCGGAGATTATGCCGACATATTCTTCGAACATACATTCAGCAACAACATTGCCTTACGCGACGGAGAAGTAAACAGAGCATCATCGAATATCGATTTCGGTGTAGGTGTTAGGGTGGTATCAGGTGATCAGACAGGGTATGCCTACGTAGAGAATACAAATATTAAGGATCTGCTAAAAGCTGCGCAAACAGCAGCAAGCATAGCAAGTTCTTCTAAAACTGCGAATCCAGTTGAAATAAAGGATACGCATTTCAAGAATTATTACAAAATAGAAAAGCCTTGGCTAGGCGTATCGGTTGCTGACAAGAAATCGTTTGTTCAAAAACTGAATGATCGTATTTTTGAATTAGACAAACGAACTATTAAAGCTTCTGTAAGTTTAAGTGATTCTACTTCTTATATCTTGTTCTTCAATTCGGAAGGTACATTAACATGGGATTATCGTCCGATGTGTGTTATGTACGGCTCGTGTACGATGGAAGAAAACAGTAAAATAGAAAACGGTTATGCTTCGCGCGCTTATCGTAAAGGTTTTGAGTTCTTATCGGAAGACTTAATCGAAACCCTTGCAAAGGAAGCTGTAAAGCAAACATCTCTTATGTTTGAAGCCGTAAAACCTAAGGGTGGAGAAATGCCCGTAGTTATGGGTGCCGGAAGTTCCGGCATTCTATTGCATGAAGCAATCGGTCATTCGTTCGAAGCTGATTTCAACAGGAAGAATGTTTCTATTTTTACAGACCAATTGGGCAAAACTATTTGCTCGCCACATATCAATGTAGTGGATGATGGAACAATGGACAATGCGCGTGGTTCTATTAATTTCGACGATGAAGGCATTGAGAGCCAAAAGACATATATTGTTAAAGACGGTGTATTGGAAAGCTATCTTCACGACCGCATCAGCGCTAAACATTACGGTGTAAACCCAACTGGAAACGGTCGCCGTCAATCGTTCCGCTACGCTCCGCTACCCCGTATGCGTGTTACATATATGGAAAATGGCAATGAAGATGAAGCCGACATTATAGCATCTGTAAAGCAAGGTGTATATGTAGATAACTTCACGAATGGACAAGTACAAATAGGCGCAGGAGATTTTACTTTCTTCGTGAAAACAGGATATCTGATTGAGAATGGAAAACTCACCCAACCGATAAAAGATATAAACATAATAGGAAATGGCCCGAAAGCACTTGCCGACATAACAATGGTAGGTAATAACCTCAAAATAGATGAGGGTTCATGGACTTGTGGCAAAGACGGACAGGGTATCCCCGTAGGACAAGGCTTGCCATCGGTATTAGTTAGGAAATTAACCGTAGGCGGAGAATAATAATACAATAGAAGAGGGTGTGTCATAAGTAAATTTTCGTACGATTCTGTCATCCTGAACGGAGAGAAGTATCTCTTATGGATAGCTGGGATTCTTCACTTCGTTCAGAATGACAAAAGAGTGTAACACTTTTACAATGTATTTTTACTTATGCTACACCCTCTTTTATTTTCAAAGTGTTCCTTTATCAGTATCTGCATTTTCCAGACTCTTTTCTGCCGCCTTATGCTTTCTTCCGAAAGACATATTCCAGGCAAACCGCACGTAAAGCATACGACCGTTACCGCCAATATACGACCACGATTCTGATGGCATAACAGCTGATATATTCCTGCTTCCCGAACTCCAATAATCTTTAAACGGATAGGACATCCCGAGTGATAGCTTCGCTTCTTTATGTTTGTACCCTGCTTCTACATAATTCCAGTCTTCACCATAGTATATTGTCTGTCCCCAAAGTTCTTTGTAACGAGATTCCGCACCAACAACAAGACTGTAATTCTTGTATTGAAGATTGGAACGGAAGCCACCAAAAATCATATCATAATTATTAGTACCCGTATTATTCTTAAAATTTTCTTTTACATATCTGAACCATGCATTTACACTCCAGATATCTTTTATGATTTTGAGTGTAAGATCAGAGTTTACGGCATAATAGTTGAGCGCTCTCTGATTCTCTCTCATAGTAATCACCTTATCTCCTTCTATAAAATGCGAGTCGGCTAACGGACGGTGAAAATACCAATATTCCAAATCGGTATTTGCCGAAAATATACCCTTATTGTAACTTATCGAAAAAGTGTTACGATATACATTGCCTGGCTCTAATGATGGATTACCTCTATTTATCTGATAGGTATCTATCTGTTGTTCCACATTGCTCAACTGCCCGAGTGAAGGTGTACGGGTAAAGGCTCTTAAATTATATTTCAAGTTCAGATTATCATTTACAGGATAATTGAACTGAAGCGAAGGGCGCACAGTATAAAAGGTAATATCATTAGTTCCTTCCTGAAACCACATGCGAGAACCGCCGACACCCAGAGTATAGCCTAGTTTGCCTGCGATCTTACCCTGCACTTGCGCAAAAACATACGATTCTGCATTTTTCATGTTTGTTTTGATCGTGTTATTGCCGCTATAACTGTTATCCGCATAACCTTGAGTATGCTTTGCACCACCGCTGATAGACGTTTTGTCTAACTCCTTACTATATACAATCTCCGATATAAGGGAATACTTTCGACCATCTATTTCATTTAAAATATCGGATATGAGCACGTCGCCCTCTCTTTCTACAAATTTATTCTCACTACTCGAATTGATATATGTACCAACCACATTCAAGGCAATGGATTGCTTACTTTTCAGTTCCTGCTTGTAAAAAACATCCAATACTGGCATATACTCATTAAATTTGGCATTCGATTGTGTATGCGTCTGCCTCAAGCTATTCGAGTAGAAGATATTGCTTGCCGCATCATTTTTTTTATCGAATATCTGATTCTTAAAGATAATATTAAAAACCCGCTTATCGGGAACTGTTAAATTATAGGACAGATTGAGCCTGTGATATTGATATTGGAACGGCTGCTTTATTCCTTGTTCGTCACGAACTACAGGATTGTTAGGGAAATTGAATGTTTGAGTTTGATTAATCCACATATCATCATAAGAACGATAAGAAGCATTGTAATTCAACCCAAACTCAGACGCCTTATTATTTATTTTGAAGGTAAGATTATCGTCTCCAAAACCAACAAATGGAGCATTACGACCATCTACGGCCACATAACCACCTGTTTGCGCGCTACGGTCAACAATAATATCTACAACAGCACCAACATTCTCATCACCAAAACGAACACCGGGATCTTCAAAATATTCTACACGAAGAATATCCTGCGGACGCAAAGCTATTACCTCTTCTATGGTTGCCCTGACACCGTTTATTCGCAACTGTACCTCTTCGTTCGCCACTTTTATAGTCCGGTTGACAGGATCGATATTTAGGCGGGCTAACGACATGTGCTCCAACAACTCGAATGCGTTGGTCGAACTTTTTATCTGCATCGAGTCAGGCATAATTATCTGCCGGTCTACTTTATTTATTATTCTATTACCTGTAACGGTTACCTCTCCAAGCAGTTTAGAGTCTTCTGAAAGCTCTATATCTCCTAAATCTACACTCGCTGCTAAATTTTTCAGTTGAACATAAGTGGTTTTATATCCCAAGAATGTAGCCTTAAGTAAATAATCCTGTTTTATAAACTGCCCACCAATATCAAACAATCCCATAGAATCGGATTGTGCCCCTGCCACATAAGTCGAATCAGACTTTAGTAGTACAGTTGTTGCAAACTCAACAGGCTCTTTCGTTTTAGAATCTATCAAACGTCCTTTTATATCAACAGCACGGATCGAAACACAACAAAGAAGGAGGGTAAATAGGGTTATATATGTTTTCATTTTCTTTAAATTCATAGATTATTAGAATACACCTTAATCAGTATGACGTAAAGAAAACCGAGACGTTACAAAAATGAGTAATATTTTTCTTTTAAGACATTTTTAAACTAATTCTGCGTAATTTTGTTTTTCTTAAATAGAAAGACTTATCAGATGATTACAACCGATCAGAAAAATATAGCCCAATGGGCAATGGATTTTGCATTGAAAAATGGGTGTCAGGCTGCGCGGGTTTCGATTATTACAGCAAACAATAATTCGTTTGAATACAGAAATACCCAACTCGACAAATTACATCAAAGTTCAGAGAATAAATTATATATAGAGCTATTCACAGACGGGCGTTATGGTTCTTTCTCAACCAATCGTATTGAGAAAAATGAACTAGAAAGCTTTATTAAAGAAGGAATTACTTCTACAAAATATTTAGCAGAAGACACTTTCCGCCGCTTACCCGACTCAAGCAGATATTATAAGCCCGATGGCAAAGATTTAGATCTTTATGACAGCTCATTCGATACAATAAATACAGATAAAAAGCTGGAGATTGCAAAACAAGCAGTAGAAGAAATTTATCAATCTGATAAAAGAATAATCTCTATATCATCTGCCTACGACGATGGTGTAGGGGCTGAATATATGATTGCAAGCAATGGATTCGAGGTCGAAACAATCGATTCGGCATTCAATCTTACGGTAGAAGTTGCTCTAAAAACAGATGGTGAGGCGCGTGCTGAATCCTATTGGTACGATAGTTCTATTTACTGGAACGATTTAATAAAAAAAGGTATCGGAGCAAAGGCTCTGGAACGTGCCCTGCAAAAAATAGGACAACAGAAAATAAAATCGGGCAAGTATGCGATGTTACTCGATAACACGACATCCTCACGACTACTCTCTCCGATGATTAGCGCGATGTATGGGTCAGCTTTGCAACAGAAGAATTCTTTTTTATTAGATGAACTAGGACAAAAAATAGCATCTGAAAAACTTACAATTATAGATACACCACATCTCCAAAAAGCCTTTGGAGCAAGGTGGTTCGATGGAGAAGGCGTTGCGACCAGTCAACGAACTATAATAGATAAAGGAGTACTTAATACATACTTCATCGATACATACAATGGACTAAAAATGGACGTAGAACCAACCATTGCTTCGCCTTCTATAATAAGCACTGCACTCGGCGAAAAGAATTTTGACTCTCTCTTACAATCAATGCAAAAAGGTATTTGGGTAACGGGTTTCAATGGCGGAAACAGCAATTCTACGACAGGCGATTTTTCGTTCGGCGTAGAAGGGTTTTATATCGAAAACGGTGTTGCAACAACCCCAATCAGCGAAATGAATATTACAGGAGATTTATTAAGTCTATGGGCTAATCTTATCGAAGTAGGTAATGACTCTCGTAATACTTCTTCACGACGACTTCCTTCTTTATTATTTAATGATGTTAATTTTAGTGGATTATAATATATGAGACTTATATACAGCCTCCTTACATTTATATTTTTATCTGTCAGTTGTTTCTCCAAGATTCCGGCAACAGAAGTCAGAGCCGTATGGTTAACAACCAACTGGGGTTTAGACTGGCCCAAACAGGGAACCAGCACCGCCGCTCAGAAAGAACAGCTGCGAAAGATTCTCGACGAATTGCAAGCGGATAATATCAATACTGTATTATTTCAGGCACGGGCACAAGGTTCTGTTCTTTATAGATCGTCAATTGAGCCTTTAAGCCCATACTTCAGTAAAACAGATGGTTTCGACCCACTGGCTTTTGCTATTGAAGAATGTCACAAAAGAGGAATGGAATGCCATGCATGGCTTATTACCTTCCCTATGGGGCAAGCCCAGATGACAGGTACAAAAAAGAAAAGAACGGCTGTAAAAAACAAGCCGGACTACTACAAATTAATTAATACTCAATGGTATCTCGATCCGGGCAGACCCGAAGCCAGAGCTTTAATAGTATCTATCGTAAAAGAGATTGTACAAAAATATGATGTAGACGGTGTTCATTTCGACTATATACGCTACCCTAGTAATACACGGAAATTTCCGGACGATGATACATACAAGAAATATGGCAATGGAAAAAGCCTTTATGACTGGCGAAGAGATAATATAAATAAATTAGTCACCGATATTTATGATACAACCAAAGCGATCAAAAACTGGGTACAAGTTAGCAGCTCGCCACTAGGTCGGTACAGAGTATTGTCGGAAATTGCGCCAAACGATGGCTGGACAGGATATGAGACTGTATTTCAAGATGCCGGATATTGGATGAAGAGCGGAAAACACGATCTTGTTTTTCCTATGATGTATCATAAAGAACGCTACTTCTATCCGTTTCTCGATGATTGGGTGGCCAATAGCAATGGTCGTCTTGTAGTTCCGGGATTAGGAATATATCAGATGATGTCGAACGAGCAGAACTGGGAATTACAGAATATCACCGATCAGATGAATTATACCCGTACAACAAAAGTACCGGGACAGGCATATTTCAGAACAGGCAACATCTTAAGCAATCTGAAAGGAGTCAGAGATTCTATACAAACATTCTATCCTTACCCTGCAAAGCTTCCAGCCCTGACATGGTTGGATAACGAAGCACCAAATGCACCGATCAACCTGCAGGTCTACAAGGATAGTAGCGGTTCTCTGAACATTAAATGGGAAGCACCTGATAATTCGGAAGACTTTACATATACAGTATATGTATCGTACGAAGAGAATGTGAACAAAGACGATCCTCGAAACATTCTGGCAACAGGCATACGTGGAAACAATTTCTCCTTTCCTGTCAGTGAAGGCGACTTCGGTATTTATTACACTGTTTCGGTCTCAGATAGATATCATAACGAAAGTATTACTTGCTTCCCCGCATTCTTCTCGCATGCGGCAAATGAGCAGTAGGCGACTGATATCAGGCAATAAACTCTGCATATCAGATTTCTTTGCTTATCTTGTTCACAATTTAAAGCACATTGCGTGATGGAAGAAACAGGTAAAAAAGATATAGAAAACAGGGAGGATGTAATCCTCTTAGTCAACAAGTTCTATCAACGAGTAAGACAGGACGACTTGATTGGACCCATCTTCAATGAGAAAATTGGCAAACATTGGGCTGAACATTTACAAAAATTATATGATTTTTGGGAGTCTCGTCTGTTCGATAAAGATATATATAATGGTAGACCGCTTATGGTTCATAAATCACTCCCTATATATGCCGAACACTTCGACAGATGGCTCGGACTATGGTACAAAACTCTGGATGATCTCTTTATTGGTGCGAAAACCGAGGAAGCTAAAGTAAAGGCTACAAATATCGGCAGTTTCTTTCTCGAAAAAATAACAGAGATGAGAAAGGACAACTTACACCCCCCTTTTCATCTCGAGTAAACGATTTATTGTTTTATCGAATATAGGATGTACACATCCACCTCCAATCTCAGCCAGTGGCTGAAGAACAAACATGCGTTCATGCAAGTGTGGGTGAGGCAAAACAAAGTTAGGTTCCTCTATAATCACATCATCATAAAGGAGAATATCGATATCGATTAACCGATCTGAATAGATTTTATCTTTCGACTTGGAGTTCCGTCCTAAATCTTTTTCTATAGCCTGTGTTATTTGCAGTATTTCCAGTGGAGACAGCTTCGTTTGTACATGGCACGCTGCATTCAAAAATTCGTTCTCCGAATCGAATCCGACAGGTTTAGTAGCATAAAAAGCGGAAGAGGCAATTATCTTGCCTATCCGCTCTTCTATATTTATCAATGCTTGATTAAGATTCTCAGTCTTGTTACCTAGATTGGTACCCAGACCGAGATAAACATCATGCAAGGTTTCTTTTTCCAACATTTACACAATCAACATTGCGTCGCCATAAGTACCAAAGCGATACTTCTCTTTCACAGCCATTTCGTAAATCTCCATAATACGATCGTAACCACCAAATGCCGTAGTCATCATCAACAATGTAGATTGTGGCAAATGGAAATTCGTAACCAAAGAATCAGCCACACCAAAGTCGTAAGGAGGGAAGATAAACTTATTAGTCCATCCATTATTTACCTTAAGGTGTCCGTCAGTACTTACAATTGTTTCGACAGCACGCATAACAGATGTACCAACAGCACAAATACGACGACCTTCATCTTTCGCCTTATTCACCTGATTAGCTGTTTCTACTGTAATTCGTAGCTGTTCCGAATCCATTTTATGTTTAGTCAGGTCTTCTACATCGATATCGCGATAGTTCCCTAACCCCGAATGGAGTGTTATATAAGCAAAGTCAATACCTTTTATTTCAAGACGCTTCATCAATTCGCGACTAAAGTGCAAGCCGGCAGCAGGAGCTACAACAGCACCTTCGGTCTTAGCGAATATTGTCTGATAACGTTCTTTATCTTCTGCTTCTTCGGTACGTCCCAAATACTTAGGTATTGGTGTTTCACCCAACGAATAAAGCGTCTTTTTAAACTCTTCACTCGGTCCGTCGTACAAGAAACGAAGTGTACGACCACGTGAAGTTGTATTATCTATAACTTCGGCAACCATAGAATCATCGTCACCAAAATATAATTTATTACCAATACGGATCTTACGTGCAGGATCTACCAACACATCCCATAAATGGAACTCTTCGTTCAGCTCTCTTAACAAGAATACTTCGATTGTCGCACCTGTTTTCTCTTTATTTCCATAAAGTCGTGCAGGAAATACTTTCGTATCGTTAAATACGAATACATCCTTATCGTCGAAGTAAGTAATAATATCTTTGAAGACCTTATGCTCAACCTCTCCCGTTTTACGATTAACAACTAACAATCGAGACTCATCTCTATTTTTAGCAGGATGGGTAGCAATAAGCTCCTCTGGAAGATCAAACTTAAATTGGGACAGTTTCATAATATCTATATATTAATTTTTATTTTCTACAATTACTAAGGCATCTACAAACTCTTCTACTTGCTCTCCGGCAATACACTGATCGAGAGTCACCTCTCCTATCCGTGTGCGCTCCAAACCAATCAGGTGCCCTCCTGATCCCAGCGCCAGACCTATATCGCGAGCCAATGCTCTTATATATGTTCCTTTACTACAAACAACCCTTATCTTGATAACGGGTAAATCACACTCCAGTAATTCAATTTCGTCTATTACCAACAACTTGGGCTGCAATTCGACCTCTTGCCCTTCGCGCGCAAGATTATAAGCCCGTTCTCCATTTACTTTACATGCCGAATAGGCCGGTGGTATTTGTTGAATTTCACCTACGAAATCCTTTATCTTATCAGCAACCAGTTCCTTTGTAATATGCTCTATCGGATAAGTTGCATCCACTTCCGTTTCAAGATCGAAAGAAGGCGTTGTACTTCCCAATCTGATAGTTGCAACATATTCTTTTGTCTGATATTGAAATGTTTCTATCAGTTTCGTCTTTTTCCCTGTACAGACAATCATTACACCTGTAGCTAATGGATCCAGAGTACCTGCATGACCAACTTTCAACTTCTTAACACCTAAATTGCGACAAAGTTTATTTCTTAACTTTCTCACCAAAGTGAATGACGTCCAATGCAATGGTTTATTTATATATAATATTTCTCCTTCTATAAAATCCATTACATAATATTTAAGTCATGACCGGTAAGCAATAATATCAATAGAACTCCTCCGAGTACAATACGATACCATCCGAATAATTTAAAACCATATTTAGTTACAAATCCGATAAAGAATTTGATAGCCAATAATGCAACGATAAATGCAACGACATTACCAATTATCAGCACGCCTATATTTTCCTGCAACAATTGGTAACCGGTTGGCGACGTTAACAGTTTCAATAATTCATAACCTGTGGCGGCAGCCATTGTCGGCACAGCAAGAAAGAATGAAAATTCGGCGGCATTCTTACGGGATACCCCCCGGCTCATACCTCCTACAATCGTAGCCATAGAACGAGACACACCCGGTATCATGGCTATACATTGAAAACAACCGATAATAAACGCATTCTTGTATGTTATCCTTTGTTCTCCTTCTTCGGGTCTGTTGAACCAATTATCGACAAACAGCATTATAATACCACCAAGTAAAAGTGTGACAGCTACTACAGTCACATCCTCCAACAGGTCGTCGATCTTATTACTAAAAAGGAGACCTAATATTGCAGCGGGAATAAAACCTGCTAAAAGTTTCCAGTAGAACTCGAACTTATAAAATATACGTTGAACAAAAAGCGAGAAAACACCTTTAATCGAAGATTCTCCACTCGACATCAAAGATGCCGGAATACCATGATTCAAGCGAAAGAAGCGGTTCCAATATAAAACGATTACCGATAATATAGCACCGAATTGTATTATAATAGTAAAAGCTTTCACAAACTCAGTACTTTCGATACCTAATAAGCTTTGGGCTATGATCATATGCCCCGTAGAAGATATAGGCAAAAACTCTGTAAGCCCTTCAATGATGGCAATAATTATTGCCTCTATTATACTCATTCTTTATTATGTCTAGGTTAGAATTCTAATCAACGTTCTTGTTGCTCAGCAGGAATTTCTTTTTTACGAGGATATAATATGCCTACTATCATCAGAAGAAAACCGAAAAAGCAAACCATCGGTGCAACTACAATTCTCTTTGTACTGAAAATATCCGGTTCAAAACCACCTTCGATACTTGACGATGGGCCTAACATCAATACAAATCCTATGATTATAATAAGGACTGATGCAGCGCAAATAATATAGTTCAGCTTATCAAAAGCAAAATCTTTTTTATCCATATTTTTAAACGTGATATAGTTTATTGGTTGTCATTCTTAAATATCTGTTCACTGCCGATATTGTTGCCAACGCGGCAATAATTATTCCAAAAGCAAACACCGACGCATAGACCATTAACAATTCATTCATGCTAACAATAGAAATCGAAACTGGAAATACATTCGTCACATAATACACTACGCCTGTAATGGCTATATTAGCCAATATGGCAGCAATAATACCACTTCCGATCATACTCCATACAAATGGGCGACGAATAAAAGCATTGGTTGCTCCCACCAGTCTCATTGTATTAATCAGGAATCGTTTGGAATATATATTCAATTGTATAATACTGCGTATAAGAGTGAAAGATATAAAGACAAGAATAAGTGCTAGAACAAGTAAAATAGTGCCGACCATCGATAAATTTGAATTCGCATTTGCAATATCATCAGGACTGTAAACTACATTTTTAATCAATTTTCCACCTTTCAGACTTTTCTCAACCAACTTCATACTATCAGGGTTCACATAGTCTGATTTAACAAATACATCAAAATAGCTGCGTGAAGGATCGTAACCTAATACCTCTTCGGGGTCGCGACCTAAATCTTCGACCAACTGTTTCTTCACCTCTTCTTTACTAATAAAGGTTGCCGATTTTATATATGGATTCGCATCCAGATTCTTTTGTATTTTCGCAATATCAGCATCGGTCAGGTTTTCAGATAGCTCTATAGAAATACCTAAATTCTCTTTAAGATAGGATGTAAAGCCTTTTGCTGTAAAACCAACAAGAACTGTTAATCCTAAAAGAAATAGAACAAGAGTGATACTAATTGTAGTAATCACACCTGCTGTAAGCAACGACATGCTTTTTACCTGAGGTTTGTTAGACATATTATAATAAGAAAACTAATCTGTAAGACCCAAATGAGCACAATACACCCAAATTCGGAGCAAAGAAACAAAATAAATAGCGGTTTAGGTATTATTTTTGTTTTTTTTAATAAATAAAGCGAAAGGTTATAGAGTCTTTACTATTTTCATTTTCTTAGTCTCACATACTCCGTAGCATGATTCTCACCTTTATGTAGCACCAGGCTAGCTCTTTCTCTCGTTGGCAAGATGTTTCTTCGCAGGTTTTTGCTATTTATTTCGCGCCAAATTGTTTGAGCAGTCTTTACAGCTTCTTTATCTGATAATTGAATAAAATTGTGAAAGTATGATTTAGGATCGCTGAACGCACCTTTTCTGAACTTCAAGAAACGTGAAATATACCATTGTTCCAACAAATCCTCCTCAGCGTCTACATATATGGAAAAATCGACAAAGTCGGATACAAACACCCTCGGTTTATCGTGAGGATAGTCAGTTCCACTTTGCAAAACATTTAATCCCTCCAAAATAAGTATATCGGGCTGCTGAACCACTTGATATTCGTCTGGTACCACATCATATATTAAATGAGAATACTTCGGTACTTTTACTTCCGGCTTTCCCGACTTCACATCCATCACAAACTGAATCAAATGTTTAATGTCGTACGATTGAGGGAAACCTTTCTTCAACATAATACCCTTTTCCTCCAATACTGCATTCGGATATAAAAAGCCATCAGTCGTAACCAATGCTACACGTGTATTTTCGCCCCACCGACTAAGCAACGCCTGCAAAACACGAGCCGTAGTACTTTTACCGACAGACACACTACCTGCGATACTTATTATAAATGGAATTTTTTCCACTTTTGTCTTTAAGAAAGCCCTGAGAACGGACTGCCTGCCAACACGTGCATTTACGTAGTAGCTCAACAGACGCGATAAAGGAAGATATATATCCCGCACCTCTTCGATAGACAATTCATCATCTATACCTTTAAGTGTCAACAACTCCTCGGAAGTAAGAGTCAATGGTTCCGAATCACGTAGTGCCGCCCATTTTTCCCTCGAAAACAACATATAAGGACTTTCGTTCAAAGTATCCATTATTCTTCGTTTGATGTTTCACAAAAGTAGAAATCTAAATTTGAAATCTCAAACAACCAACACTTTTATTGCGAACCCTACAGATTAAATATATTTAAAATAACATTTGAATCTATGTTGTTTTTTATTTGTCAGCAATATCCATCTTTACCGAGAGGATACCCAATCAATTAACCTTCACCGACACTACTGGCTGCTGCTTCGTTTCATCAAGGGGAACAGCACTGTATTTTATGTTAACAAAGTCTATCCCACGCAAATCTATACTACGAATGGCACTATTATACATTGTACGGTAATAAATGATACGGTTTGTCATATCCGTTGCCGAAGTCCACTGGGTAGCACTAGGGATAGGGGCAGGCACCTGACCTAGCGGAAACTCAATTCCCACAGGTATATCAAAATTATTCAGTATCTGAAAGCCTTGTAGCACGGTTCCAAGTGCGGTATCTTGTTTGGGAGCAGTAGACTGATAAAAAGCAGCACGTACAAAACGAGACGGGGGTGTCACATCTCCCGGAATACCTAAGAAACCACTACCCGAGCCGAAGGGCGCTAGTTGTATATCTCCAAGCGGCTTAGATTCTGCCGCACCAGGAAAGAGATTGACATAATTGTTTAGATTCGTTATTTGCCATTCAAAACCTGGCGAATTGGTAAGCACTCCTAACCTGTTCTCATAAAAATGAAGTTTACCCTCCACAATCTCCAACACTACCTGACGACCCGAAACATCGGCAATACGCCAATGCACAGTCGAAGCACGCGGATCGACCCCTGCAACATGTATAGCTTTAATGCCCTCTTTTACCTCATCAATAGTAGCAAAATTTCCCAGCATCCACGATACCAATTGTAGATCGGCAACGGTCGATGCACTCTGAGCTTCATTATAGTCTTCATATTTTCCGTATCCGGGGAAATAAAATAATCCGGCAGATAAACCAGCTTCATTTAGCCCTTCAGCTACAAACTCCTTTTGTTCTACTGCGAAGCCTATATAACCATAGTGTGCTATAAATTCCTTACCAGACAATCTGCCACCCGGCAGATAGGAATATTGCTTATAACCACGTGGCACAACAACGTACTGACTATTTAATTCACTACCTCCCCATTCAATAGTACGTGCAAGAATAGGTGTGCCATCTTTCGCCGTCAGTGTAATACCTGTACAGGCTTCTATAGTCTGATGCTGAAAAGCAGCGGCAGCAACAATCAACAGGATTAATAATTTTTTCATCATTTTCACTATTACAATTAATCTATCAGAAGAACAAATCAACCTTCACCCCAAACTACAACCTACGCTCAATGCCAGTCAGATAAAATCATCATTATCCAACCAATCAAATATACATTAATTTAATTACACAGACATACATATTAATATTTTTTGCACATCTCGACATTTATTAATATATTTAAAAACTAAACTTTTTAAAATTTAAATCATGAAAAAAATTATCTTTCTTTTTACATTAGTTCTAATGCTATGCATGAATAGCGAAGTGAATGCCCGTACAAACGCAGATCAGGTTAATGAAACAATGATTAGCCGCACTATAGATCTAGGTGAGATTAACTCACCTCATAGATTTTCGGTATTTATTGATTCTAGCAGCGAAAAATACGTAGGGACAGCAGCAGCAATTCAAAAAATAAGTACGAACGACTACGGATGGGTAACCTTTGAAATCACTAGTGCTCTTGGAGCTGGGGATTTCTATTATGAAATCTACACTTTGGGCTCACACGGTGAGTACAAAGGCATTGCCGTTATTGGTAAACTCAAGAATTAAAGTTAAATTACAGTAAACAGAAAGGGCGGTTTCCAATATTGGAAACCGCCCTTTCTGTTTCGCAACTCACTGAGACTAGGAAAGACTAGTCATAAACAAATACGTCTTTTATCTGTTCTATAAGTGATGTAAAATATCTATAATCATGGTTTACATCGTAGAATGTAATATATTTGTAGTCCTAAAAAGCAAAAGAAGTAAATCTTTTGCCAAATTAAATAAATATGCAAGAAGATCAAGATAAAATTTTAGACGAAATCACATCCGGAGAATACAAGTACGGATTTGTTACAGATATTGACACCGACGTTATTCCTGTTGGCTTAAGCGAAGATGTAGTGCGCCTTATTTCGGCAAAGAAAAACGAACCTGAGTGGATGCTTGAGTTCAGATTGAAAGCCTACAGACATTGGTGTACACTGAAAATGCCTGAATGGGCACACCTGAATATACCTGAAATAGATTATCAGAGTATTAGTTATTATGCTGCCCCTAAAAAGAAAGATGGACCTAAGAGCCTCGACGAGGTAGACCCTGAACTATTAAAAACTTTCGACAAGCTAGGTATTCCGTTACATGAACGCGAAATGCTTGCCGGAGTCTCTAATATGGCTATAGATGCCGTAATAGATAGTGTATCGGTAAAAACAACATTCAAAGATGTATTAGCTGAGAAAGGAATTATATTCTGTTCGTTTAGCGAAGCTGTACAAGAACATCCCGAATTAGTAAAGAAATACTTGGGTACTGTTGTTCCTTACAGCGACAATTTCTTTGGTGCTCTTAATTCTGCCGTGTTCAGTGATGGGTCGTTTGCCTATATACCTAAAGGCGTACGCTGCCCAATGGAACTATCTACTTATTTCCGTATAAATGCTGCTAATACAGGACAGTTTGAACGCACATTGCTTGTTGCCGACGACGACTCTTACGTGAGTTATCTGGAAGGATGTACAGCCCCAATGCGTGATGAGAATCAATTGCATGCTGCGATTGTAGAAATTATTGCTCTCGATCGTGCCGAAGTCAAATACTCCACAGTTCAAAACTGGTATCCGGGAGATAAAGAAGGCAAAGGCGGAATTTACAACTTTGTAACGAAAAGAGGAATCTGCAAAGGCAGAGGCTCTAAAATATCGTGGACTCAAGTAGAAACAGGCTCGGCTGTTACGTGGAAATATCCATCGTGCATACTTGCCGGCGACGATTCTATCGGCGAATTCTATTCGGTAGCTGTTACTAATCATCATCAACAAGCCGACACAGGTACAAAGATGATACATTTAGGTAAAAATACTAAAAGCCGCATCGTATCGAAAGGTATATCTGCCGGACAAAGCCAAAACTCATATCGTGGATTGGTAAAAGTCTCAGCAAAAGCAGAAGGAGCCCGTAACCATTCACAATGTGATAGTTTACTATTGGGTGACAAATGCGGTGCACACACATTCCCATATTCTGATATTGCCAATCCGAGTGCAGTAATAGAGCATGAAGCTACAACTTCGAAAATCAGTGAAGATCAAGTATTCTATTGTAATCAACGTGGTATTTCTACCGAAGATGCAGTAGGACTTATCGTAAATGGTTATGCAAAAGAGGTTATGCAAAAGCTCCCTATGGAGTTTGCGGTAGAGGCTCAGAAGTTGCTTCAAATCAGCCTAGAAGGTAGTGTTGGATAATTATTATCAACTTATATACAAAACAGGAAAGGATAGCACATGCTATCCTTTCCTGTTTTATATGTTTTACCGTTCTTTTATTTCAAAGGAAAACTAAGATTCAAATTAGGCAAATTCATAGTTTCATGTATTGATATCGGTGCTTTCACACTCCAATTCACAGGAAAATATTCATTCGCTTTGAATTGAATTTCAGGTAATGTTTTCGTATAAATACGCTGTGGAACATTGTTATCTATACCGAAAGTTATTTCTTTCTGGAAGTTGCTGTAGAACTTAACAAATAGCAGATTCTTTCCTTTCTTCAAATCAAGAACTACAATATCTTTCAATGTTTCTACTTTTTCCAGATTTCCGTGATTAACAGCAATCGTACCATTCAGCGCAACAACTACACCATCGCCCGAAGTTACCGATACAACAACCTGCTGATCGACAGGCGAAGTTATCTCTTGTAAGGTATAATACGCATTAAGCAGACCACCCGGTAATGAATAATGTTCATTATTCTTATAAGTTGTTTTTCTCCAAGACTTTCCGCCCCAATCTTTAGCTATATCAGCTTTCTTTATGTCATCGGGCATACCCATCAACGAAGACCAGCGAGCATCTTGCATGTAAATATCTCCCCATGTAATTCCAGCTATATCATTATCCAATATTTGAGGAGAAGATGCATCCAGCCACACATCAGTAGTTTGCTTATTCAACTGCAAATGAATGGTCTTACCCAATTCCTGATCGGAATATACTAATCGGGGAACACGTTTTTCAGTTTTAGCAGGCGACAATGTCCATTCTTCCTTAATTGTACTTTGGTATATTGAATTATAATCGACTCCACTATTACTAAAGTATTTGAATGCATTGTATTGATTCAAGACAAGATCGGATGTTAGTAGCTTTATATTCAACGGAGGAACTGTATATCCTTTTTTGATAGAAATATCTATTACATTTATTAGGTCTGCATCCACAGAATTAGGAATCGTAACCACAACACCTTCTTTCGTTTTTTCATATTTGCATACTGTCTTCTCACCCAACACTTTTACTCCTGAGATACTTCCGACAAGACCCGGTAATAAGATTTTACGATCGGCAGGCATATCCAATATATGCAAATAAAGCTTATCCGATTTTGATGTTATCGAACCCCAAGTAAACGCCAGATGAAAAGGATCGGCATCTGTGTTATAAATAGCCTCTCCATTTTTATCAAGCCATTTGCCTATATCCAGCAATACATCTTTTTCGAACTCAACAATTGAGCCATCGCCACGAGGCCCGATGTTTAACAGAAAGTTACCACCTCTGCTTGTTACACGAATCAGACTTATCAGCTTCTCTCTCATTTTGTCTTTTTCGCTTCCTCTCTCCTGCCATGAGCGGTAGCTCCATGTTTCGTGAAAGAATGAAGCAGGAGATTGCCAAGGCACCCCGATTATATAGTCTGGCTCCTGATTGTCGCCCATCACCATAAAATCACCCTGTCCATTACCAATGCGACCTCCTACCATACAATTGGGCTGAAACTTTCTTACCCATGCTTTCATTTCTTTACTTTGCTCTAATGAGTGAGAACCCATATCGAACCACAGTTCGGAAATATCACCATAATTGGTAAGCAGTTCTTGTATTTGTTTCTTATTATATTCGAAATGTTCGGCAGGAATAAGATCCGAGTTATGACTCGAAATAGGCATCGCTGCCGGAAAATGCCAGTCGATAAGTGAATAATATAGTCCAAACTTCAATCCGTGACGAGCACAAGCTTCTGATAGCTCTTTCAATACATCCCTTTTGTAAGGCGTTGCGTCCACTACATTAAAATCTGTAGTATTCGTTTTATACATACAAAATCCATCGTGATGCTTCGATGTAAATACTATAGATTTCATCCCTGCTTTTTTAGCAAGAATAACAACACTATCGGCATTCCATTTTTCGGGATTGAATCGTTTTGCAACATCGGCATAAGTATCACTGTATATACCGGCATGTGCCTGTATTTGTTCACTCAGCCCTGTGGAGATATTCTTGCCTTTCCACACACCTCCCAGTTCTGCATAAATCCCCCAATGGATAAACATCGAGTATTTACGTGCTTCCCATTTAGCAAGCTCATTCGCATCTATTTGCGCAGACATACTGAGTGTACTAATAAACAAAAATGATAAAATAATGGTAAATGTTTTTTTCATGATATTTAATTTTGAAACAAAGGGTATTCAATCTGTCTGTTAATTCAGATAGAAAGAATACCCTACTATTTTTCTCTTTAAAGTATTTTTACTTTGTTGATTGCTCTTCTCTGATAGTTTTAAGGATATTCTCACCTATACCGATACGGTATCCTTGCGAGGAGAATAAGATTCCTCCATTAGAATTCAGGTAAACAGTCAAAGGGAAGTTATTAGAGAACTCTATTTGAAGAGCACCTGCCACAGCATTAAGTAGTGCACGATTATCATCGACGCTCCATTGCGATTGCTTAGGAAGACCTTTGAATACCGAGGCATCGAAAGCCTTACTCAATTTATCATTAGGTATTGCAAATAAGATTCCGCCACCCCATTCTTCTAATGGTGTTTGCACAACAGGCAGATCTTGAAGAATATGTTTAGTCGGCTCTTTATCCGGATCGGCAAAACAAAGGATCAGACCTTTACCATTCATTAATTCTTTCAATGTTTTTTTGTTACCATCTGTCAGACTAATAATTGTATTTGGGTCTACTATGCCTTGTACCTGTATGCGTCCTTCAACTCGAGGAAGTTTTATTTCAAGAGACTTAGTCTCATTCTCTTTTATTGCAAAATACTGAGTATTTACTGTTACCGAACCATCATTAGCTCTACTACCAATCATTAATCTGTAATATCCGACATCGACTGTTACTTTTCCGGGTAGTTCTTTAAGTGATTTGTCTCCTCCAAAATTAAGAGTAACAAAATTCCCATTTTCGAAACGAGCCAATGTATAATGAGTAGAATATGCAGGTTTTACAATATTGTCTTTATAGTTGGTAAATACAACCGAAGCCTTTGGCAAAACAGGAGCTTCTGCTTCGAAGCTAACATCTTTCCATTGGTTATTTTCGAAATATTGAGGACGAGATGTCGATGATTCTAAACGGGATGGGATACCCATTGTGCGACACAATGCAACAAAAAGAATATCACGAGAGCGTTTGTCTGCGATCTTCAATTCATGAGATCCTCGTGGAGAAATCGGACACTTATAATAATTTTCCGTTTCACTTATCTTAATATTATCACGAACATAATTTACTATTTCCACAGGATTAGCTTGTGCTATTGCTACCCAATCGGCAGGAATTTGCTCTTGCGCAAACGCTCTCCATGGACGAATTAATTCCAATGCAATGCGTGGCGAAAATATAGTACTCGCATACATATTTTTAGGTGTACCTTCTTTTACTCCTAACTTCTCACCATTTGTTAAATGATCCAATAGATAATCGGCAGGTGTGTCGCGCAAATCTTTTTCACGTAAGGCTGCCAGAAAATCAAACAGATAAGGATTGGCTTTTTCTTTCAACATAAATGCTTTCATTTCATCCCAATTCCCTTGCGACTTACTTAAGTAATTCCATGCTTCATCTGCATTTAAATTATTTTCTGCAGCAAATTTACGAGCGGCATCTTCAGCAATAAATGTTCCCATATAAGCATTACGGATAGAATCCTCATGAGCCAGACGCTTTGCATTTTCTGCAATTTTCTCTGCCGATAGCTCTTTAATAGGTTGCTCGGCTGGAGCTTCCATCACAAACGTTTCTTCAAATACTTTTCCTGCTTTTTGATCCAGTTTTATTGTTATTTCGGAATCTTTAGTTGCAGACTTGCCATAACCGTAATTGTCTCCTTTGTTTACCCATACAAATACATCACCCATTCCCGAAAGAACAGATGTAGCACCAGCAGCATCTGTGGTAGCAGTAGTAATAGGGTAGAATTCTGCATAATTATAGACATTATATCTCACTGTAGCTCCTTCTACCGACTTACCCGACTCATCTACAACTTTCACCTTCACTTCGCGAGTTGTTGTATAATTACCAAGCAAGTTAATCACCGAATATAGTTCTGTTTCTTCATTTTTTTCTTCCGGGCCATTATACACTCCAAAAACATTGGTATGTACCATCATAGCTCGTTTCCCCGGAGCTGTAAACCACGCCACATCTAATTCCGGTTCCGGTTCGCAAGCACCGATATAGTGCCATTTACCATCAACCCAAGCCTCTACCCATGCATGATTGTCATCGGTATGTGCCCAACGGGGTGTATAACACTGACGGGCAGGAATACCCACAGCACGCAGCGCTACAGTTGTAAATGTGGATTCTTCTCCGCAACGTCCCCATGAAGTGCGAGCCAAGGCCAATGGAGATGATGTACGACCATCCGTTCCCCGGTAAGTCACTTTCTCGTGACACCAATGATTCACTTCCAGCACAGCCTTCTCCATAGTCATACCCTTCACACGATCTTTCAGTTCGCCGAAAAATACTTGACGGGCAGTATCTAAATTCTCATTATTTACACGATATACTAATACGAAATGGCGGAAAATATCCTCCGGAATAGTTTTACCCCAGTCAAAATAATCGCGAGCTTCGAAAGCTGCGTCTACCTGTCCTAAGAAATAATCACCATCATAGTCTGCCAAATCCGACAATGGCATATAAGCGTACAGAAACTCTAAAGCTTCACGTTGCTCGATTGTTAAATCAGGTTTGTCGAATACGGAAAACAGCTCTTGACTACGACCCGCAGCCAGTTCTTTTCTTTTCTCGAATTGCAGATGAACTTGCTCTCTGTATTTTTCATCTTTCAAGAAATGGGTTTCAGACGGTTTACAGGAACCAAACAAGAAGAGTGCTAAAGCACTGAAAAAGACTAGGGAAGATGCTATGCTTTTCATAATATTAAATATATTTATTATAAAATATCTAGCAAAGATAAAAAATCTTCTCTTAATCCCAAGCAGGATCGTAACTAGATGAGCGTCCACGTTTATCATACTTCAAATCTTGAAGCATAGATGAGTTTGCACGGATGGAAACGAAGTACGACTGATAAGGGCCTAGGGGAATAAAACTCGCTGTAAGAGTCCAGCAATGGAGATTACGACTGAGGTTACAATTCAGATATGAAATTTGATTGGTTTCGAAATCGTAAGCAGAACTAAAATTGAAACTCCAATTTTTAGTAGGCTGAATACTTCCATTGAAACCCAGATTATGTGTCAGTTTATATTTAAACTCTCGGGTTTTCTCATTCCATCTGGTCATATCGTAAGCATAGTTGAAGGAATAGTTTGCCGACAAACTCCATTTGACATCGTTTTTCAGATAGCCATCGGCATCGTACTGCCCATCGTCTTTCTTACCTCCTAACAGACTTTTTCTCTCGGTTCCCTCTGCATCCATCCCATCTGTAGTCTCATCCATCGGATCGCCTTCAATCGGATTATTTTTATTGGGGTCACCTTTTTTATCTTCACTTCCACCAAACCACTTTTTGAAAGTATCTTGATTAATAGAAGGAGAAATTGCATACCCTACACGCATCAAGCGCCCAATGGTACCTTTTTTGGATATACGAAGTTCGTCAATACGCCTAAGTCCTGTCACTTTCCCATCTCTGTCTTTCACCAAATCGTAAGTATAAGGGTCGAATGTGGCGTTGATATTGACAGTCACAGATTTGCTCAACTTCAAACGGGTATTGGTTGCAATATCAGTCCATTTAAAAGAGTCTGCAACCATATTATAGCTGAAACTGGTACTAAAATTATCTATCAGACTAATTTTCTTAATCGTATCATTTGCCGCATATTTCATTTCGAGGTTATTCTCGAACTGAAAGTTGATCATTCCTTGCTTACCTGCAGGTGGAGAACCAAACATACCATTTTTAAATAGAGAATAAGTATGGGTCTGCAAGTCTCCATTCGCGTCATAATATTTATATGAATCGTAGAAACCAAAACGCGGGTCACTAAAATCGGGAGCATAACTAAAACCTATACTAGGTGAGAATATGTGCCTGATTGTAGTACTTTTAGAAAATAGAGGTGTAAAGAAACCGTAAATCCGTGTCTGTACACTTACTGCTGCATTGAAATCATAAACACGACTAAATGTATACGTTGTATCTGCATCGACATGTCTCGAACCATCCCATTTTTGAGTTACCTTGTCTGTATACCATCTTTCATTATATTGAATGGCAGGTGTTATATGAAAGTTGTTGAAGGCCGTATATGTCGCTGATATGGGAATGCTATGCCTCATCGCATGCTTCCAGTCTTTTTGAAGGCTGGAACTAAATAGCATATTTTCCTTTGTCAGAATGCTGTTACGAAGTTCTCCGTTATAATTTAACTGAATCTTCTCATACCAGCGTTCTGCTCCCACAGCCCCTTTTCGCTTGAAAGGGAAAATACGGCTCATTGTAAATGTCATGTTTGGCAATGTCATTGATATGGTAGAATCTCGTGTACGCTGATCTATATTCATTGTTGCCGATACACTCCATGGAGAATTCGGAAATCGTTGAGTTAAATTTACACTCGAACTTTTAGTACTTTGAGTAAAAAGGTCAGAATTATATACCGAATTTATCTGATTACGGTCGTATGAACTTGTAGAATAATTAACACTGGCAGACAATGTCCTGTACATATTAAACTTAGGATCCTGAGAGTGAGTCCATGTTATCCTTCGGTCTTTCGACACTGAATAATCAGGCAATAATTTATCACCGATTTTCGTAACCAAATAACCGACATCAAACGACCCTGAGTATTTATAGCGCTTGCGATAAGAAGAACGCGCATTTAGCCCCCATGAGCCCTTAGTATATATCTCGCCCGTAAGAGCCAAATCTATATTATCATTAATTGCAAAATAGTATCCCCCATCGCGCAGAAAGAAACCTCGTTCCATTTCATCCCCGAATGTAGGCATAATAACCCCCGATGAGTATTTGTCTGAAAAAGGGAAGAAGCCAAAAGGAAGGCCGATAAAAGGAAGAGGTAAATCCTCTATTACCAGATAAGCAGGACCCGTTATTACATTTTTCTTTGGACGAACTTTTGCTCTTGTTAATGCTAAATAGAAATGGGGATGATCATGATCATCGCAAGTTGTATAGCGTCCGTCTTCCATAAAGAAAGCTTCGTCTTGTGTTTTCTTAGCTTTTTCTGCAACAATATAGCCTTCGCCTTGTTGAGTTATTACATTATTTATATAGCCCTTCCTTGTCTTGAAATTATATTTCATCGCTTTAGACTCATAATCTACTCCCCCATCGGAGAAAACGGGGTAACCAAACTCGTCACCAACAGAATCTAAGCCGAACGTTGCTCTCACAATACTACTATCCATACTCATGGATATTTTCTCGGCTTTAAGTTGAATGGTAGTATATTTCACCTCACCATCGCCATATAAATACCCCCAGTTATCGGAAGTCATTACAATAGAATCTTTTGCCTGATAGTCGACTACTGCATCTAAAACGCTTTTTTTCTTAGTCGAAGAATCGGACGGTAAGCTATCTTTTTTAATTTTAACGGAATCTACCTGAACAGATAGAATAGAATCTTTCACCTTAAATGAGGATACACCAATAGCACCTGCTGTAAACGAAGATACTGCACCCCAGAATGGTACAGAGAACATTACAAACAGAAATATATAAGTAAAGACGCGTATTTTTCTCATCAATGAGATCCCATGCTTAGTGTATTCAGGATGCAAAGCTAATCAATTATACAAGAATGCATAATATGATAAATCAAAAAAAGTATAAATTTAATTACCCAAACCTCTTTTTCAGACCTTTATAATAAGCTACATCCAAATTGTTTATTATTAATAATTCATATATTTGTCATACTATTAAACGATACTTACTATGAAATATTTTCTACTTTGGTGTTCTATTTCTTTTTCGTTGCTAAATGTAACCGCTCAGAATTTTGATGATTACTTCATAGAGAAAACATTACGAATCGATTATATATTTTCAGGCAATGATCATTCTGAAACTATATCTCTCGATCAAATGAGCCAGTTACCACAATGGGCAGGACGAAAACACAATTTATCTGAAATCATAAGAGATGGTAATGGACAAATAAGTGTTTTTAGTAGCGAAAGCAATAAATGCATATATAAAAATTCGTTCAGTACTCTTTTCTTCGAATGGCAAACAACACCCGAAGCTAAGACTGTAAGAAAAAGTTTCGAGAATACCTTTTTAATCCCCTACCCCAAAGAAAAAGTATGGGTAGAGATTAAGCTCCGTGATAAAAAAGGATTTTATCAGTTGGCCATAAGACACCTTGTAGATCCTAATGACATTCTAATAAAAAAGAAAGGTGCAAGCAACCCGACACCATACCATATGATACATCGTGGCGATTCGACCCAAAACTGTATTAATGTTGTAATACTTGCAGAAGGTTATACACAAGTGGAAATGAGTAAATTCAGAAAGCACGCCCAAATAACCTGCGATGAGATATTTAAACATAGTCCATTCAATAAGCTGCAAGATAAATTTAATATTATTGCAGTAGAGACTCCATCTAAAGATTCGGGAGTCAGTGTTCCCCGAACTAATAAATGGAAAGAAACAGCTTTAAGTTCGCACTTCGACACATTTTATTCTGACAGATACCTCACAACAAGCAATGTAAAAGATATGCACGATGCTATTGCAGGTATTCCATACGCCCACATTATTATTTTAGCTAATACGGAAGTATATGGAGGGGGTGGAATATTCAACGCATATACACTGACAACAACAGGACACCGTGATTTCAATCCCGTAGTGGTTCATGAATTCGGGCATAGCTTTGCCGGACTTGCGGACGAATATCACTACGAAGGAGGAGATATATTTGATGATACTTATCCGCATAATATCGAACCATGGGAACCCAACATCACGACTTTAACTAAATTTGCTGTTAAATGGAAAGACATGCTCGCTCCGCAGACACCGATTCCGACACCTATCGAGTCTGCCGACAAATATAAAGTAGGTGTATTTGAGGGTGCAGGCTATTCAGCTAAAGGAATATACCGTCCTGCGTACGACTGTAGAATGAAGACAAATACATGCAAAGATTTCTGTCCTGCATGCCAAAGAGCTATCGAACAGTTAGTAAAATTCTATACGGAATAAAAAAAAGCATCTAAGATTTTATTTATAGATAGAAAACACCTATTTTTGTCGCGACTAATTAAGAAACAATAAAATAAACAATATAATTCATAGTAACAATGTCTCTATCAAAAAAGAAACAAGCCGAATTACGCGAAGAGAAAGACTGGCAACGTATTGATAATGCCGTTTTCGAATCAGAACATTTCATCGAAAAATATCAAAAACAGCTATTGATAGCTATAGGTATAGTCGTTCTTGTAGTATGTGCTTATTTAGCATATAACCATTTCTATATTGCACCTAAAGCGAAAGATGCTCAAGTGGCATTATTCAAAGGTGAACAATATTATAGAACAGGACAAGATTCGCTTGCTATCTATGGAGATGGAAATGGCTACATTGGCTTTGAAAGCATCATCAATGAATATGGTTCAACAAAACCGGGAAAACTAGCAAAATTATATGCAGGTATAAGCTATGCTAACCTAGGTAAATACGATCAGGCATTGGCTTACTTGAAAGATTATGATGGTAGCGACAAAATACTAAGCCATCTTGTGAACGGAACAATTGGCGATTGCCTTGCCAGCACCGGTTCAGCAGAAGAAGCTATACCATATTTCGTCAAAGCAGCTAAAGGCGTAGACAACGAAGTACAAAGCCCTGTTCTATACAAAAAAGCCGGAATCATCTACAGAGAGCTTGGACAATACGATAAGGTTATCGAAATGTTTTCTATCATAAAGAACCAATACAACAGTTCTGAATTAGCATTAGAGGCTGATAAATATATTCAAGAAGCAGAAATAATGAAAGGAAGTAAATAATACTCCTTCACTCTCAATATAAAAAAGGTCTTGCACGTAGCGAGACCTTTTTTTTTGTAGAAGCTAAACAATATATACATAGCACCATTTGATATTATAACTTTCTTTAGAGAAGATCAACGAATCCTTAATAGGTTTATCGAACAGAAATAAATATCTTTGTAGGATAAATCAAAAAACAAGAACAAATGGCAACAGCATACCATAACTTATCATCATACGATCCGGCAAAAGTACCGAATGGCGAAGAGATGACAATCGCAATTGTGGTTTCCGAATGGAATGAAAACATCACAAAACCATTGCTCGATGGTGCATATAATACATTAATCAAGCACGGAGTAAAAGAAGAAAACATTCTAATCGACTATGTACCCGGAAGCTTCGAGCTTGTTTTTGGGGCAAAACACATGGCAGAAAACAAAGAAGTGGATGCCGTAATTACTTTTGGATGCGTAGTAAGAGGAGATACCCCCCATTTTGATTACGTTTGTGATGGCGTTACGCAAGGTATAACAGATTTGAATATCCGCTACGATATACCATTCATTTTCGGACTATTAACAACTGATGACATGCAACAAGCCATTGATCGTGCAGGTGGAAAACATGGCAACAAAGGCGATGAATGTGCGATAACTGCAATAAAAATGATAGATTTTTACCGTAGAAATTTGGAAGAATAAATAAAAGCGTTATCTTTGCATCGCTAAAGAAAAGAAGGGCAGTTACCAGAGTGGCCAAATGGGTCTGACTGTAACTCAGATAGCTTACGCTTACGGTGGTTCGAATCCATCACTGCCCACACTATTTTGCGAAAGTAGCTCAGTTGATAGAGCATCAGCCTTCCAAGCTGAGGGTCGCGGGTTTGAACCCCGTCTTTCGCTCTAAGATAAAAAAACGATTGCAGATATGTGATCGTTTTTTTTATTTTGCTAAACATAAATACAAAAACCGAAACCGGGAGGTAAACCAAATGTAATTTACAACACTTCTTTTCCAGTGATTATCACATACACACTATAATCTGCTCCTTATACCAATATTATTTTTTACCTTTAAACGCTGTTTTGAGACCTACCATCTCATAACACATCTCATTATCTAAAAGATTATATGAAAGATTTTATTATATCAGAATCAAAAAACAAAGAAGCTGTTCTTGTCGGTTTAATCACACAGGGGCAGAAAGAAGACCAGGTTAAGGAATATCTGGACGAACTGGCATTTCTTGCTGAGACAGCAGGCATGGTTCCCGTAAAAAGTTTTACGCAAAGACTCGACTACGCCAATCCTGTAACATTTGTGGGCACAGGGAAGCTACAAGAGATAAAGGAATACATGGAAGAGCACGAGATCGACGTTGTGGTATTCGATGACGAGTTATCTCCGAAACAAATTCGCAATATAGAAGCCGAACTGCAAGCAAAGATATTAGACAGAACAAGCCTTATTCTCGATATTTTTGCCATGAGAGCTCAAACTGCTTATGCAAAAACTCAGGTCGAACTGGCTCAATATCAATACCTGTTACCCCGCCTGACACGTATGTGGACTCACTTAGACCGTCAACGAGGCGGAGGCGCTATGATGCGTGGTGTGGGTGAAACCCAATTAGAAACCGACCGTCGTATTGTCTTAGATAAAATATCCTTTTTGAAAGCGGAGTTGAAAAACATCGACCGACAAATGATTTCGCAACGCAAGAACAGAGGCAAGATGGTGCGTGTTGCCCTTGTTGGATACACCAATGTGGGCAAATCGACACTGATGAACTTATTAAGTAAATCGGATGTTTTTGCAGAGAATAAACTTTTTGCGACATTAGATACTACTGTGCGCAAGGTTATTATCGACAATCTACCATTCCTGCTTTCCGATACTGTTGGATTTATCCGCAAGTTGCCGACACACTTAGTCGAATCATTTAAATCGACTCTGGATGAGGTACGTGAAGCTGATCTACTTATACATGTAGTAGATATTTCACATGCTAATTTCGAGGAGCAAATAGAGGTTGTAAACAAGACATTGCTCGATATAGATAAAGAGGAAAAACCGACTATTCTTGTTTTCAACAAAGTGGATGCCTTTACTTACAAGCCTAAAGATGAAGACGATTTAACACCAAGTACGAAAGAAAACATCTCGTTAGAAGAACTGGAAAAATCGTGGATGCATAAAATGGCTGACGATTGCATTTTCATTTCAGCAAAAAACAAGATCAATTTTGATAATTTGAAAGAGAAAATATATGGTCGTGTAAAGGATATACATATCGCGCGCTACCCTTACAATGACTTTCTATTTCAAAAATACGATCAGGAAGAAGAGGAATGATCATCTATGCAAACCGCAATTGATTACATACATACATCACTAAAAGAGCTTTATCCCGAAACTGAAATTTCGGGATTTACTCGTATTATAATAGAGTATACAACAGGTCGTGACTATCGTCTAGCCTTAATAGACAAGACCACATTCTCGCAAGAACAAGTAGACAGCATCCACAGAATTGTAGAACGACTAATGAAGTATGAACCCATTCAGTACATTTTGGGCGAAACAGAATTTTTCGGACTGCCCTTTTCAGTAAACAGCGATACGCTTATACCCCGCCCCGAAACAGAGGAACTTGTAGAATTAATTCTCAATGAAAACAAGGAGCCAAATCTTTCCGTTCTAGATATTGGCACAGGCAGCGGATGCATCGCTATCGCATTAGCAAAACATTTAAATAGTGCATCGGTATCTGCGTGGGATTTCTCTCAAGGAGCTTTGGATATGGCAGGAAAGAACGCAAATAAAAATTCGGCCAATGTAGATTTTGCAAGAGTAGACGTTTTATCAGAATATCCCGTTGACAAAAAATTCGACATCATCGTAAGTAATCCACCTTATGTACTCGAAAGTGAAAAAACGGCTATGGATAACAATGTATTAGACTACGAGCCACACACCGCATTATTCGTACCCGACAACAAAGCATTGCTATTCTATGAACGCATTGCTGATATAGCATTAAATATTCTCAAACCAACAGGCAAACTCTATTTTGAGATCAATCAGGCTAAGGGAGAAGAAACTATCGAAATGCTTAAAGCAAAAGGATTTATTAATCTAGCTTTACATAAAGACCTTAGCAAACGTGACCGTATGATAAAAGCGGAATTGAATATCTTAGCTATTTAAGCCAGTTTTTAATCATATTTTTTTTAATTATATTTGCAATAATTACATAAATCAACAAATAAAACTTTACTAATGAAACGACTCTACTACATTTTACTCGCAATTACCCCTTTATTTTCTTTTGGCCAACAGTATGTATTAACCCCTAATGGTTTGGCAGATTCAATGGATATTACTAAAGACTATTTAGTTATTACAGAGGAAGATAAAACAGCGGATGAACTTTATGAGATTTGCAGAAAAAACCTCTATACAATCTCTCAAAATACCAATATTAAGGTAATAGGAGAAATAGCTAATGAATATATTAGATACAGCATGGAAGTCCCTACAATTGCAGTCATCAAGAAGCTGGGTGTAGGACTAATCGCCGAAGCCTATTTTGATGTCGAAATTCGCTTCAAAGATGGCCGTATCAGACACCAAGTGACCAATTTGAGAATGCCTTTTAGAGGTGACGACATGAATCAACTTTCTTTAACCGGTAGCAAATGGGGCGGCTGGGCAGTTTTCGACAAAAAAGGAAACGTCTCATTGAAAGATCAAAAACTACAAATCGAGAATTACTTCAATCAGTCAGTTGCAGATCTTCTTAAACTCACTGAGAATGACAACAACGACGATTGGTAAACTCTAAACGCCATAGTATAGTTATAAGCGTTCAAACACTCACTTGTTAAGACGCTAATTTATAGATAAATGAAACTAACCGAACCCCGAGCTCTCAACCGTGCAGCATCTTATTGTTCTAAAGCAGAAAGATGTGAATTTGATGTGCGAAAAAAACTCGTGTTGTGGGAACTTGAAGAAGATGCGATCAGTCGTGTAATAAAAAGATTGAAAGATGAGAAATTTCTATCCGACGAACGGTTTTGCAATAGCTTTATCAACGATAAAATGCGTTTTAATAAATGGGGAAAAACAAAAATAATATTTGAGCTAAAAAAGCGAAAAATAGCGGAATCTATCTATAAACCCATATTGGAAGAATTATCGAACGATGATTTTGAACAGCAATTGATTCACATTCTATCTGTAAAGATAAAATCTGTGAAAGCAAAAGATGATTATGAAAAAAAAACTAAGCTTATCCGTTTCGCTTTAGGCAGAGGGTTTTCAATGGATTTAGCGATAAAGTGTATTAATAAAATCATGGGAGGTGATTATGAGGAATATATTTCGTGATTTCCTCACCCTTTTCTTTCCCCATCTATGTGTTGTCTGCAACTGTCGATTAAACGAATCGGAAGAACACATCTGCCTGAATTGTTTATCGCTACTACCAAAAACAAACTATCATAATCAGCCCAACAACAGACTGGAAGATTTCTTTGCAGGAAGATTCCCGTTCGAGCATATTACAGCTTTTGCTTATTTTGTAAAAGGAGGAAGTATACAACGTGTCATTCATGAATTGAAATACAGGAATAACCCCAACATAGGATATTTCATCGGCGAATTGTACGGGATAGATATAAAATATAGTTCGTTTATCGCCGACATAGATTATTTAGTACCTGTACCATTACACCCGAAACGCCAAAAACAGCGAGGATATAATCAATCGCTAGAAATAGCCAAAGGTATATCGAAGCAGACCGGAATACCTATCAATTCAGCAACCTTAATCAGAGTAATCAACAATCCTTCGCAAACGAAAAACTCACGTTTTGAACGCTGGAAAAATGTAGAAGATATATTCACAATCAATAATACTGATACCTTCAAGGGTAAGCATGTACTATTAATAGATGATGTTATCACAACAGGCTCTACAATAGAAGCATGTGCCAAAGAGATTCTAAAAAGCGAAGGTGCCAAAATCAGCATACTTGCTATTGGATGTGCAACCTGAAGATTACAGCATTTTCATAAAATACTTCTTATACGACTGATACCCCTGCCTTTCGTAAAAGCGATGCGCATCTACCCTTTTTTCGTTGCTATACAGTTCCATTAAAGCACAACCTCGTTGTTTTGCCAAGTTAGTACAATATTCCTCCATAGCTTTGCCCACACCTTTACTTCGTACATTTTCATCGACAACAAAGAAACCGATGGTGGTAAATTCTCCTTCGTAAGCAATCTGCACAGAGAAATGCAATGTGATAAAAGAGACCACTATCTCATCAATTTCGTAGACAAATACACGATAGGAATTGTCGCCTAACAAACATGCCAGTTTAGTCCTTATAAATTCAACCGTATGCAGATAACCGAGTTGCTCCAACAATTCCCTTATCTTACCTGCATCATCCAAATGTGCATTTCTTATATTATCCATAACTGTAATCATATTTTTCCACAACAAAAGTAAAGAATAATACTTAATATCATATTTCTAAATTAGCACAGATTACCCTATTTATACTTAAGAAAACAACAAATAGGACTACGACCTTAAGCTAAAAGTTTTACCTTTGCAGTCATTAAAATTTACTTGAACAATAAGATTATGGCACAACCCTCTATACCAAAAGGAACAAGAGACTTTTCGCCCGAAGAAATGGCGAAACGCAACTATATTTTTGACACCATACGTGAAGTATATAAACTATATGGTTTTCGTCAAATAGAAACTCCTGCAATGGAGAACCTCTCTACCCTTATGGGCAAATACGGAGAAGAAGGTGATAAGCTATTATTCAAGATATTAAATTCGGGAGATTATCTTAAGGATATTTCAACTGATGAACTATCCGAAAAGAATTCGGTTCGTCTTACCAACAAGATCAGTGAAAAAGGTCTTCGCTACGACCTCACTGTACCTTTTGCCCGCTATGTAGTAATGCACCGTAACGAAATCACATTCCCGTTCAAACGTTATCAGATACAACCGGTTTGGCGTGCCGACAGACCACAGAAAGGGCGCTATCGTGAATTTTTCCAATGCGATGCCGATATAGTAGGTTCAGATTCACTTATCAACGAAGTGGAACTTGTACAAATTATAGATGAGGTATTCAATCGTTTTGGTATCCGTGTAGCCATTAAACTGAACAACCGTAAAATATTATCGGGTATCGCCGAAACGATTGGCGAACTGGATAAGATTGTCGATATAACGGTTGCGATCGACAAGTTAGATAAAATCGGCTTGGAAAAAGTCAATGAAGAATTAGCATCAAAAGGTCTACCTCAAAAAGCTATCGATCAACTGCAACCAATCATTCTGTTACAAGGTAGCAATCAGGAAAAACTAGCTACACTAAAAACTGTTCTGAAAGATTCTGAGACAGGAATAAAAGGAGTCGAAGAGCTCGAGTTTATCCTCAGCAGACTAAACATAGTAGGTGTCCGTTGCGAACTTGATCTTGATCTTACACTCGCTCGCGGACTTAGCTACTACACGGGTGCAATTATAGAAGTAAAAGCATTGGATGTACAAATAGGAAGCATCACGGGTGGTGGTCGCTACGATAACCTCACTGGGATATTCGGACTGCAAGGTGTATCGGGAGTGGGAATATCATTCGGTGCAGACCGTATTTTTGATGTACTTAATCAACTCGAACTTTACCCTAAAGATTCTATACAGAACACGCAAGTTCTATTTGTCAATTTCGGAGAGAAAGAAGAAACGCACATATTACCCCTCATTACAAAAATGAGACAAGCAGGAATCTCGACTGAAATCTATCCCGAAGGAGCGAAGATGAAAAAGCAAATGTCGTATGCCGATTCAAATAAAATTCCATTTGTCGCTATCATTGGTGAAAATGAGATGAATGAAAATAAAATTAATCTCAAAAATATGACGACTGGCGAACAAGAGCTGGTCGATATCAATAAATGCATTGAACTAATTAATAGATAAGCTATTAAGCTACATACTCCATATAAAAAAGCTTGTACAACATTAATGTTATACAAGCTTTTTTTATCCCAAAACACATCTTTTAACATTCTGGTTTACACTACACTTAACTATGTTGAAAACTTTTTCATTTTTTTAAGTGGGGAAAAGTGGGGAGAAGTGTATAATTTCATATCTTTACAACATATATCGGATATACTGTTAAAATTCAAGTTGTTAATGTTGCAATTTTTAGGAAATATTGAAGCTAAAATCGATGCCAAGGCTCGCGTCTTTGTACCGGCTGCATTTCGGAAGATCCTCCAATCCTCCGACCAAAGCGCATTAATACTCAGAAAAGACATTTTTCAAAACTGCCTCGTACTCTATCCGCTTCATGTATGGGAAGAAGAACTTGCAACACTTCGTTCACGCTTAAGCAGATGGGACAAAAACCAGCAACAACTTTTCCGCCAGTTTGTTGTAGACGCCGAACATCTTGAGATGGACACAAATGGACGAATACTCATCCCTAAACGTTATCTACAAATGATGAATATAACGTCGGATGTAACATTCTTAGGAGTAGATAACACAATCGAAATATGGACAAAAGAAGCTTTGGAAAAAACTTTAATTTCTGCCGATAGCTTTAGCGACCAAATACAAAACCTCATGAACAATAAAGAAAATGACTGACGCATACCACATACCAGTATTACTGAAAGAGAGCGTGGATGGAATGAATATCCAACCCGATAGCATTTGTGTAGATGTCACTTTCGGAGGAGGTGGACATTCCAGAGAAATACTATCCCGCCTTGGTAAAAAAGGACATCTTTACTCTTTCGACCAAGACGAGGATGCAATTAAGAATATAGAAAAGAGTGATAATTTTACGTTCGTTCGCAGCAACTTCCGTTTCCTTAAAAACTTTATCAGATATTACGGAGTAGAAGAAGTAGATTCTGTACTTGCCGATCTTGGTGTATCGTCTCATCATTTCGACGATTCGGAGAGAGGTTTCTCATTCCGATTTGAAGAAGGAGATTTAGATATGCGAATGAATCAGCAGGCAAGAAAAACTGCTGCTCAGATATTAAACACTTATTCAGAAGAAGAGCTTGCGGATGTATTCTATCTCTACGGAGAATTAAAACAATCGCGCCGCATAGCTTCTGTCATTGTAAAAACAAGGAAAGAAAAACCCTATAAAAAAACGAGCGATCTGCTGGCAACTCTCGATTCATTTGTGGGAAGAGGCGAAAAGGAAAAAAAGATATTAGCTCAAGCATTCCAAGCTTTGCGTATAGAAGTGAATGAGGAAATGGAGACATTGAAAGAAATGCTTCAACAAACGCTTGATATATTAAAAGTAGGAGGACGAATTTCTGTAATTACCTATCATTCGCTGGAAGATAGAATAGTTAAGAATTTCTTTAAAACAGGTAATTTCGAAGGAAGAGTGGATAAAGATTTTTACGGAAATATAAATACGCCATTCAAACTGATAAACAATAAGGTTATAATACCGTCGAAGGAAGAAGAAGCCAGAAACCCACGTTCACGAAGTGCCAAATTAAGAATCGTTGAAAAGAAATAAGATATGAAACTGAGTGCTAAAGATATCAAAAGAAGGGTCATGTACATACTCGGTGGTACTGTACTGACTGAGGATTTCTTTCTCAAAAATACACGATTCATAATAACTCTTTTCATCATTATCGTTTTATATATCAGCAACAGATACAGCTGCATAGAGAAAACCGCAAAAATAGAGAAATTGCAACGAGAACTAAAAGATGCCAAATACGAGTCGCTTACCATATCGGCAAGATTAATCAGTGTAAGCCGCGAAACAAGAGTACACGAACTGGTAGAGAAAAGTGGATTAGACTTACAGCAAACTAAAGAACCTATATACAAGATTAAAGATTAATTATGGCAAAGAAATCGGAAAGCAATATGAAAAATGTAGCAGTCAGCCGCTATGGCTGGATCGTTCTGCTTATGTCTTTCGTTTTTGTAGCCATCATTATTTGCATCATCAAGATCAAGTATGTGGAGGGCAGTATGTGGCGCGAGCTAGGCAGAATAGAAACTGTAAAAAAAGATAGAGAGATAAGACCTAACCGTGGTAATATATATTCGGACGACGGACGACTTCTAGCTACAAGTGAGCCTCTATACGGGATTTATATCGATTTCATGTCGGAAGGTATCAGACCTGATACACTTATGAAATACGTAACGCCACTATCCGAAGCTCTTGCTAAGAAATTCCCAGACAGAAGTGCAGGACAGTACAAGAAAGTTATTCTCGACGGATGGGACTTAAGCCGTAGAGAATTAGCACAAATAGAAAGAAATAGAAAAGAAGGTTCTAATAAGAAAGTAAACATCAAGAGCCGTTATGTCAGAATTATACGTCCCGATATAAATTATCTTGATTTAAAAGAATTACAGACATTCCCATTCCTCAACCAGCGTAGCAACAGGAGCGGAATGATCTCTGAAGAAAAAACCATGCGCTTAAAACCATTCGGCCGTCTTGCCGGAAGAACGGTAGGTTCTATCTACAAAGATTTCAGCATGGGTGGAACAAGCGGACTAGAGCTTAAATACGATTCTATTATAAAAGGTGTTCCCGGAGTAAGAAGCCGCCAACGTGTGCAAGGACGCTGGATAGATGTAGTAGAAGTAGAGCCACAAGATGGATGGGACATCAAGACAACACTCAATATTGAGATACAGGACATGGCTGAAAAAGCCCTGTACAACAAGCTGGTAGAAACAAGAGCCGAATCGGGTTGTGCCATCGTTATGGAAGTAGCCACGGGCGAAATAAAAGCAATAACCAATCTCGACAGGGTATCGGAAGGTGTATACGCTGAAGGCAACCCGAATGCATTTTCATACATGTCTGAACCCGGATCAACATTCAAAACGGTATCTTTGATGGTAGCCCTCGAAGATGGAGTAGCTACCCCACAAGATTCGATATATGTAGGAAACGGATTATTCCAATACAAAGGAAGGGTTGTGAAAGACCACGACTGGCGTAAAGGAAAAGACAAAGCATATCAAACTGTTGCACAAGGAATGTATTCATCTCTGAATGTTGTAATAGCCAAAATGATACTGAAAGGATATGAGGGTAATCCAACCAAATACGTGCAACACATTCATGATCTGGGTATAACTAAGAAAATAGAATGGGATGTTCCGTTGAAAGGGAAAGAAGGTACTGCAGTTATCCGTTTTCCTAATGATCCATCGAATCCTTGGTCTAAGACCACACTACCTTGGATGTCGTTCGGATATGAGACTCAAATACCTCCTATTTATATGCTTATGTTTTACAATGGGATAGCCAACAACGGCAAAATGATAAAACCATTTATCACAAAAGCATTTATGAAAGATGGTTCCATCGAAAATGAATTCGAAACAGAAGTAATCAATCCTTCATTATGCTCGGAACAAACATTGAAACAAGTGCAAGATATATTAAGAGGCGTTGTAACTGACGGAACAGGTAAGGCTGTTAACTCTGAATTTTTCCCTATAGCAGGAAAAACAGGAACAGCCATGATTGCATCGCAAGGTGGATATAGTGGATATTTCGTATCATTCTGCGGATATTTCCCGGCAGATAAACCACAATACACATGTTTTGTAGGAATACGTCGCCCTGTGGGTTCTCCTTCGGGGGGATTGATGCCCGGAGCTGTATTTAAAAATATAGCAGAAGGAATCTATACTAAGAGCCTAGTCGCACAGCCTATAAATGCACCGAAAGACACAGTTAATTCATTGATACCGGTCGTTAAAAACGGCTCATTCAAAAATACGGAAATTGTACTTGACAAGTTGAAACAAAAATATATAACTCCGACTGAAAAAGCAGAGTGGATTATGGCAAATACTATCGACTCTAGCAGCATGAAGATCAAATTACTTGGCAATATGGATATCAAGCCGGGAGTTGTACCTAATGTAAAAGGAATGGGGGCTCGTGATGCTATATATGTACTCGAAAATGCAGGATTGAGAGTTAACCTGCAAGGAGCAGGAAAAGTGAAAGATCAGTCAATTCCGGCAGGGAATAAACTCGTGAAGGGATCGACAATAACGATACAATTAAATTAAAAAATAAAGGAAATGAAATTACAGGACTTACTTAAAAACATAGATGTTACAGACATCAAAGGTGATAGTAATGCTCAGGTAACCGGTATTTCAACCGATTCGCGAAAAGCAAGTGAGAATTCTATCTTCATCGCCCTTAAAGGTGTGCAAGTAGATGGACATCAATATATAGAAAATGCTATTAGTCTTGGTGCTACCATTATCATATATGAAGAAGATATTGAAACCTTTAAACCGAATATTACTTATGTCAAAGTAAAAGATAGCGCAGACGCAACAGGTAGAATAGCAACCCTTTGGTACGGCGATCCGTCAAGTAAATTGAAACTCGTTGGTGTTACCGGAACTAATGGAAAAACAACTACCGCAACATTGCTATACGATATGTTCCGTCATTTAGGTTATAAAGTAGGTTTGTTATCTACTGTTGCCAACTATATAGACGGTACTGTATTTCATGCCACACATACCACACCCGATCCTTTATCTCTGAATGAGTTATTGGCTAAGATGGTAGATGCCGGATGCGAATACGCATTTATGGAAGTCAGTTCACACGCTATACATCAGAAACGTATCAGCGGATTGAAATATGTGGGAGGAATATTTACAAATATCACCCAAGACCACCTCGATTATCATAAAACTATGGCCGAGTATCTGAAAGCTAAAAAGATGTTCTTCGATAATCTGCCGGAAACCGCTTTTGCTCTTACCAACGTAGATGATAAAAACGGATTGGTTATGCTTCAAAATACAAAAGCAAAGAAGCAAACTTACTCGGTAAGAGGGCTAGCTGATTTCAAAGGAAGAATTATAGAAAAACATTTCGATGGCACAGCTATCGAAATAAACAATAGAGAAGTACAAGTACAGTTTGTCGGTGTATTCAATACCTACAATCTCTTGGCTGTATATGGAGCAAGTATTCTTTTAGGAGAAGATCCCGAAAAAATATTACTGATACTAAGTACCCTGAAACCTGTATCAGGACGCTTCGAAACATTACGCTCACCCGAAGGATATACTGCGATTGTAGATTATGCACATACTCCGGATGCACTGACCAATGTGTTGGAAGCTATACACGAAGTACTGGAAGGTAGTGGTCGCGTAATTACAGTTGTAGGCTGTGGAGGAAACAGAGATAAAACAAAACGACCGATCATGGCTCGCGAAGCTGTAAGATTAAGCGATCAGGTAATATTGACATCCGACAATCCACGCTACGAAGAACCGCAAGCCATCATAAACGATATGGCTGATGGACTAAATAGTCAACAAATGAAGAAGACCCTTTGCATAGTGGAGCGCGAACAAGCTATAAAAACAGCTTGTGCTTTAGCCAAAGAAAGTGATGTTATTCTCATTGCAGGGAAGGGACATGAAGACTATCAAGATGTGAAAGGTATGAAACATCACTTCGATGATCGTGAAGTAGTTCGAAATATTTTTGCAGAATAAATAAAATAAGATAAAATGATATACTACCTATTTAATTTTCTAGATGGACTTGACTTCCCGGGAGCGGGCATGTTCAAGTATGTCTCATTCCGAGCAGCCTTAGCCGTTATTTTCTCATTAGTAATTTCGACCATTATAGGTAGTCGTATTATTGATAAATTGCGAAAATTACAAATTGGCGAAGTTGTCAGAGATCTGGGTCTTGAAGGACAATTAAGCAAAAAGGGAACACCCACAATGGGGGGTATCATCATCATCATCGCCATACTTATCCCTGTACTATTATTTGCACGATTAGACAATATATATATCATTCTTATGATAATAACCACCATCTGGCTTGGAATACTTGGCTTTATGGACGACTATATCAAAGTATTCAAAAAAGATAAAGAAGGACTGCACGGCAAATTTAAAGTAATAGCACAGGTTGGATTAGGTCTGATCGTCGGACTTACTTTATACTTAAGTCCCAATGTTATTATAAAAGAGAACGTCGAATTTCGTAATTCTGAGAATGTAATAGAGCATGTCAGCTTCACCCCCGAAGGCGCAAAATCGACTCAGACATCTATTCCATTTGTCAAAAATAACAATCTCGATTACGAAGAACTTGTTGCATTTATGGGCGACTATGCCGAACCGGCAGCATGGGTATTATTTGTATGTATCGTTATATTTATTGTCACAGCAGTATCTAACGGAGCAAATCTGACAGATGGGCTCGATGGACTTGCCGCAGGAAGTTCCGCCATTATCGGGGTCACCCTCGGAATATTAGCATACGTATCCGGACATATGGAATTTGCATCCTATCTGAATATTATGTTTATTCCCGGGAGTCAGGAACTCGTGATTTTTGCCGCCGCATTTATAGGTGCAACCATCGGATTCCTTTGGTATAATTCATTCCCTGCACAGGTATTTATGGGTGATACCGGCAGTTTAACCCTCGGTGGAATCATCGGTGTATTTGCTGTTATCATTCACAAAGAATTACTTTTGCCTATACTATGTGGAGTATTTATGGTAGAAAGTCTTTCGGTAATGGTACAAGTTGCATATTTTAAATTTACAAAAAAGAAATATGGTGAAGGTCGTCGTGTGTTTAAAATGACACCATTGCATCACCATTTTCAGAAAGCGGGTAATGCAGGAATACAAGCCAGATTTCAAAAACCAATAGGACCAATACCCGAATCTAAAATTGTAGTTCGATTCTGGATTATCGGAATCATTCTTGCAGTATTGACATTGGCTACACTTAAAATGCGATAATAATTTACGACATGAGTAAGATAGTAATATTAGGAGGTGGAGAAAGCGGCGTAGGGTCGGCAATATTAGCACAGGCAAAAGGCTTCGATGTCTTTTTGTCTGATAGTGGTGTGTTGCAAGACAAATACAAAACTGAACTTGAACAGCATGGTATTGCATACGAAGAAAAGCAACACTCCACAGATATAATACTATCTGCCACAGAAATAATAAAAAGTCCGGGAATTCCGAACTATTCCCCTCTGGTAAAACAAGCTATCGAAAAAGGTATTCCCATCCTTTCAGAAATGGAGTTTGCCAAAAGATATACATCTGCCAAAATGATTTGTATAACAGGTAGTAATGGGAAAACTACTACCACCAGTTTGATCTATCACATTCTCAAATCGGCAGGATTAAATGTCGGCCTAGGAGGAAATATAGGCAGAAGTTTTGCCCGTCAGGTAGCAGAAGACGAATTCGATTATTACGTATTGGAATTAAGCAGTTTTCAACTCGAAAACATGTACACCTTCAAAGCTGATATAGCAATTTTACTCAACATTACACCTGATCATCTCGACAGGTACGATCACGATATGCAAAAATATATCGACGCTAAAATGCGTATCGTACAAAATCAAACAGAAGATGATGCTTTCATTTTTTGGGAAGAAGACCCTATTATTAGTAAAGAAATAGAAAAATTAACCTCCGCAGCTAAGCAATATAAATTTGCCGATCACAAAACCGATCATGTAGCCGCATATCTCGAGGATAATAAAATCAGTATAAAAACCCCTAAATCTGTTTTTAATATGGAACAAGATTTACTCGCTCTGACAGGCACGCACAATTTATACAATTCGCTGGCCTCAGGCATTACAGCTAAATTGTTAGATATATCTGACGAGAATCTCCGTCAATCGTTAAGCGATTTTCAAGGGGTGGAACACCGTTTGGAAAAAGTGGCTAAAGTAAGAGGCATTCAGTTTATCAACGACTCGAAAGCAACAAATGTAAATTCGTGTTGGTATGCTTTACAAAGTATGAAAGCGAAAGTAGTACTCATACTTGGCGGAACAGATAAAGGAAATGATTACAGCGAAATAGAAGAACTTGTGAAAAACAAAGTTCATGCTCTCATCTTTCTGGGTGTAGATAATAGTAGACTGCACAAATTCTTTGATGGCAAAGTAGAGAAAATCGAAGATGCCGGTTCAATGAAAGAAGCTGTTGAAAAAGGATACGCATTGGCAAACGAAGGAGATACTGTATTGTTATCACCTTGTTGCGCAAGCTTCGATTTGTTTAAGAACTACGAAGACAGAGGAAATCAGTTTAAAGAGTACGTAAGAAAATTATAATTACTGATATGGATCTAACTTTCTTTGGAAAAGTATTTAGAGGCGATAAAGTTATATGGTGCATATTCATGGCACTATGTATTGTCTCCCTATTGGAAGTGTTTAGTGCTACCAGTACAATTGCATATCGCCAGCAAAGCCATTGGGGCCCGATACTTCGTCATGCCACTTTTTTATTAATTGGTTTTGCTGGAGTAATGTTCTTACAGAGAGTGCCAAGTAGATTTTATTCGCTATTGCTATTAGGACTGCCTATTTCGGTTGTGCTGCTTATTATCACTATGTTTATGGGGGCCGATGTCAATGGAGCGCAGCGTTGGTTAGGTATCGGCGCATTTACTATACAGCCGTCTGAGTTCGCAAAAATATCGGCGATTGGATTTGTCGCATTCTTTCTGAGCAAGATGAGGCCCGAAAACGAAAGCTGGATATTTAAAACACTGATAATAGGAGCCGGGATTCTTTGTCTGCTTATAGCACCCGAAAACCTATCCACAGCCTGTCTCTTATTTGCGGTCTGCTTCCTTATGATGTTTATAGGACAAGTAAGTTTAAAAAGGCTAGGCCTAATTGTTCTGGTTGGAGCAAGCGCAGTTATATTGTTGCTCGGTAGTTTGACTTTCCTCCCCGACAGCGTTCTTCCCGATCGTTTGTCTACATGGAAAAATCGTATTGCAAGACATTCCAACGATAACCAGTTTTCGATTAATGATGTTAACGAAGATGGATCAATGGCATATAAGATAACAGACGAAAACTATCAGGTATCACATGCTAAAATAGCCATTGCAAACAATAATTCCATGAAATTACCGGGCGGCTTTGTTCTTCCGGGGGGTATTATCGGATTACCGGGAAGTAGTATCGAACGTGATTTTCTGCCCCAAGCATATTCCGACTTCATTTTCGCAATTATAGTTGAAGAAACAGGACTAATAGGAGGTATATTTGTATTATTGCTATACGTAGCACTTATGATTCGAGCGGGAGTGCTAGCCTCCAAATGCGAGAAAAAGTTTCCTCGCTATTTAATACTAGGTGCAGCTCTCATGCTCACAATACAGGCACTAGCTAATATGGCCGTAGCTGTTAATTTAATACCTGTAACAGGACAACCCTTACCACTGATAAGCAGGGGGGGGACATCGACCATCATTACCTGTGCTTACTTCGGGATCATTTTAGCCTGCTCTTCAAAGTTGAATGACGAACATGAAGATGTAGACGAAAGTATAGCAAATGTAGATTTCGGAATTGCCGACGGAGAATAAAAACCAGAAAACTATGACACAAATAAAAGTAGTAATAAGTGGAGGTGGAACAGGAGGACATATCTTCCCTGCCATAGCGATTGCCAATGCTATAAAAGCACGCTATCCACAAGCTGAGATACTTTTTGTAGGAGCTCAAGACCGTATGGAAATGAGAAAAGTGCCTGCGGCAGGTTACGAAATTGTTGGACTTGAAATATCAGGATTCAATCGCAAAAAACTACTTAAAAATATATCGGTTCTCTGGAAACTACAAAAAAGTCTTCGCAAAGCAAGAAAACTGCTTAAAGGATTCAATCCTCAGATAGCTATAGGCGTAGGAGGTTATGCAAGTGGCCCCACATTGAAAATGGCTAATTCACTTGGTATACCGACACTTATACAGGAGCAGAATTCGTATGCAGGTGTAACCAATAAACTACTGGCAAAAAAAGCCTCAAAAATATGTGTGGCGTACGAAGGTATGGACAAGTTTTTCCCAAAAGACAAGATTGTATTAACAGGTAATCCTTGCCGACAAGATTTATCTTCTCCTGATATAACAAAAGAGGAGGCATACGATTTCTTCAATCTGAACCCTGCCAAGAAAACAATCCTTGTTGTGGGTGGCAGTTTAGGTGCAAGAACGATTAACAGAAGTATCATTGATAATATAGATGATTTAGCAAAAGCGAATGTGCAAATAGTATGGCAATGCGGAGAGGGCTATTACTTCAAACTTACAGATGCCCTTTTAGACAAGCAAGACACAGAAGATATTCATCTTTACGACTTCATAAGCCGGATGGACTTAGCTTATAAAGCAGCAGATTTAGTTATATCCCGTGCCGGAGCGAGTTCTATTTCGGAACTTAGCTTACTCGGCAAGCCTGTAATATTAGTTCCATCGCCCAATGTGGCCGAAGATCATCAGACAATGAATGCCATGGCTCTCGTTGTAAAAGATGCGGCAATTATGATAACCGATAAAGATGCACAAGAAGAACTGGTCAAAACTGCAATTGCAACAGTAGAGGACGAAAGTCGATTGAAGGCATTATCTACCAATATAGCTCAATTGGCACAACATGACTCTGCAAATAGAATTGTAGACGAGGTGATAAAAATAATAGAACGAAAATAAGATATGAATAACATACAATCAATATATTTTCTCGGGATAGGTGGCATCGGCATGAGCAACCTTGCTCGTTATTTCTTATCGAAAGGCAAGAAAGTCGCAGGCTACGACCGTACCGAAACTCCGTTAACCAAAGAACTTGTAAAAGAAGGAGCAGAAGTACATTATACAGATGATATCAACCTTATTCCTGATTATTGCAAAGAAAGCAATAGCACATTGATTGTATATACACCGGCTATACCAGCCGACAGCAAAGAAAAGGAATATTTCACCAAGAATAATTTCTCCATCCAAAAGCGCGCGCAAGTACTAGGCATTATTACAAAATCGAGCAAAGCTCTATGCTGTGCTGGAACGCATGGTAAAACTACAACATCGAGTATGTTGGCTCATACATTAAAACAATCTCATCTGGATTGTAATGCTTTTCTCGGCGGTATATTGAAAAATTACAATAGCAATCTGATGCTATCCGACAAAAGTGAATTTACAGTTATCGAAGCCGACGAATACGACCGCTCTTTCCATTGGCTACACCCATATATGGCGCTTATCACATCTGTCGATCCTGACCATTTGGATATTTATGGAACAGAAGAGGAGTACCTGAAAAGTTTCGAGAAATTCACAAGCCTTATTCTGCCCGGTGGAGCATTGGTTGTTAAACACAACATCAAGCTATCTCCTAAAACTAATAAAGATGTTCGTGTTTATACTTATTCGATGGACAAAGGTGATTTTCACGCGAAGAATATAAAAATAGAGAATGGGGAGATTTTTTTCGACTTTATTACGCCTAAAGAAACAATCAAAAATATAGAACTAGGTGTCCCCATCAAGATTAATATAGAAAATGCTATCGGATCGATGGCAATAGCTTATTTAAACGGAGCAACAGCGGACGAACTCCGTCATGCAATGGCAACATTCCAAGGGGCAAAGCGCCGTTTCGATTTTCTACTAAAAACAGATAAAATAGTGATGATAGACGATTATGCTCATCATCCACAAGAACTAGCAGCTAGTATCACATCGGTGAAAGAACTATATCCTGACAAAAAATTGACAGGTATATTTCAACCACATTTATATAGTCGTACTAAAGATTTCGCACCCGAGTTCGCACAAAGTCTCTCTCTATTGGATGAACTTATCCTCTTGGATATTTATCCTGCACGAGAAAAACCGATAGAAGGTGTTACCTCTCAAATTATATTTGATAAAGTAACCTGCCCTAAAATACTTTGTAAAAAAGAAGAATTACTATCTTTATTGGAAAAGAAAAATGATATCGAAATATTGCTTACTGTCGGAGCAGGAGACATCGACCAATTGTTACTTCCGATAAAAGGTATATTAGAAGAGAAGATATGAAAAAAGTATTAGTCATCACAGGATTATGTATCCTAATAGGATATCTTGCATTCTCGGCTTTCTACTTCAAAGAGAAGCCCAAAGATGGCTTATGCACTGAATTCGACATTGTTGTAAGCAACAGCGAAAATGGGATGCAATTCATAAATACAAATGATATAGTAAAATATGTAAACGAAAAAGGACTTAATCCTAAAGGTAAGCCACTGAAAGATATCAATACCGATTCGTTGGAGCACGTAATTCTGAACAACCAGCTTATCAAAGCCGCACAAGCTTATGTAACCAATAATGGTGCAATAAGAGTAACAATACAGGAACGTAAACCAATACTCAGAATCATACCCAATACAGGTGAGAGTTACTATATAGATAACGATGGCAACAAAATGCCACTGTCTAAAAATTTCACAGCTTACCTCCCAATTGCAAGTGGAGCAATAAAAGAAGACTTTGCAAAGGGTGATTTATATAATTTTACACTATTTTTACGTAATGATAATTTCTGGAATGCACAGATTGAACAGATAGTTGTCTTACCTAATGATGAAATAAAATTAATCCCTCGTGTAGGTGACCAGCAAATACTTATGGGTCAACTAAATGACTACAAAGAAAAGCTGGATAAATTAATGACTTTTTACAAAAAAGGACTTAATGAGACCGGATGGAACAAATATTCTGTGATAAATTTGAAATACAACAAACAAGTTGTCTGTACAAAACGTTAAACGTAAGATAGAGTTATTCGGAATCATCCGAATCGACAAATAAAGGAAGAAGATATATGGAACAATCAGGTTTTATAGTAGGCATCGACTTAGGTACGTCCAAGATAGTAGGTGTATTGGGGCGCAAAAACGAACAAGGTGTTATTTCGATCCTTGCATCGGAAAGTATTCCTTCCGATTCGTGCGTCAAATACGGTGTCATTTATAATATAGACGAAGCAGCAGGAAAGATAAAAAAGCTTATCAACCTTCTCGAAAACAAAACGGGAAAGAAAATTGGTAAAGTATATGTTTCTGTTGCCGGAAAATCATTGCGTGCTATCGAACATACCGAGACTAAGCTGATGGACAACGAAACTCCTATCACATTTCTCGATATTGATAAGATGGAGCAACAAGCCAAGTTAAACAAACCTGACTTTTTCACAAATTATAGCGTACTTGCTCCCGAATATTATCTGGATGGAAAATATGAGGAAGACCCTATCGGTAAAACAGCCTCGACCATCGAAGGACGTTATCGCCTGGTAATAGGAAGACCCAATATAAAAAATAATCTGACAAAGAGTATTACAGATAAGGCTCAACTAGAAATAGCGAGCTTCATTGTAGGCCCTGTTGCCAGTGGTGCTTTAATACTTGATGAAGCCGACAGACAAGCCGGATGCGCTCTAATCGATTTTGGCGCAGGCACTACGACTCTATCTATTTACAAAAGTGGATTGCTCCGCTATATGGCTGTCGTTCCATTTGGAGGACGCACAATATCAAAAGATGTACAAGAATTAGGCTTTGTTTTCGACTCGGCCGAAACATATAAAATCAGATACGGAAAATTAGGTAAAGACAGATCTAAACCGACTCAAGGCGTTAGCCCCGATGTCGATTTGAGAGAGCTTAATAAAGTTATCCAACTTCGACAAGATGAGATTATTCTGAATGTAATTAATCAGATTAAAGAATCAGGCTACGGTGATCAGCTAGAAGCCGGAATCATCATTATCGGTGGAGCTTCGCAACTAACAGGTTTGGCCGAACACTTAGCCGAAAAATCTCAATTACCGGTAAAAAAAGGTATCGCCAAGCGTGTATATATAAACAATGCTGCCGAGCTTCTTCAAAATCCATTTTATACTCAAGCCTTGGGCTTGTTATTATTCGCCAATGAAAATTGCGAAAAGAAAGAAGTTATAGCACCTCAACCAGTTTATACAGCGCCAATAGTAGAAAAACCAGTTGTAACAGAGCCAGAAGAAGAAGAAGAGGAGGAAGAAGAAACACCTCAACCTAAGAAAAATAAGAAAAACAAAGAAGATAAGAAACAAAAAAGTTTGTTTGATTTCTTTGAGAAAATACAGAATTTCGGTGGAACCATGTTCAAAGAAGAAGATTAATCAACAGGTATTTTCTCCGTTATTCTATTTAATACAAAATAAACATCCTTAAAATATGGACGATAAAATATTAGACTTCCAGTTTCCACGTAGAACTCAAACAATTATAAAAGTAATTGGTGTGGGTGGAGGTGGCGGCAATGCCGTAAACCATATGTACAACGAAGGGATACATGATGTATCGTTTGCACTTTGTAATACCGACAATCAAGCCCTTTGCGAATCTCCTGTCGAAACACGTGTTCAATTAGGAAAACGTACCACCGAAGGTCTGGGCGCGGGTAACCGCCCCGAAGTTGCAGCAGCTGCTGCGTTGGAAAGCAAAGAAGACATTGAACGCTTGCTGAACGATGGTACGCGAATGGCTTTTATCACTGCCGGTATGGGTGGCGGAACAGGTACAGGCGCTGCACCAACTGTAGCTCGTATTGCCAAAGATATGGGCATACTAACGGTAGGCATAGTAACTATTCCGTTTGTATTCGAAGGACGTAAAAAGATTATACAAGCACTGAAAGGTGTTGAAGAAATAGCAAAGAATGTAGATGCACTTCTCGTTATTAATAATGAGCGATTGATAGACATTTATGCAGACCTGACTATCCCTAATGCTTTTGCTAAGGCCGATGACACATTGACTATTGCAGCAAAGGGTATTGCAGAGATCATTACCGTTCACGGACATATCAATCTCGACTTTGCAGATGTGAAAACTATCCTCAAAGACGGAGGTGTAGCCATCATGAGTAGCGGATTCGGTGAAGGTGAAAACAGAGTAGAAGATGCCATACGCAACGCTCTGCATTCTCCATTATTGAATAACAATGACGTATTTGCAGCAAAGAAAATATTATTCAATATTTATTCGGGCGAACAAAATCCGCTTATTGTGGAAGAAATGGAAGCTGTTGCAAATTTCATGAAGCAGTTTGGTCCGGAGATAGAAGTAATCTGGGGTACTGCCACCGAAAAAAATCTTGGAGAAGGAGTAAAGATTACCCTACTTGCCACAGGATTTGGAATGTCGAGCATTCCCGGCATTGACGATCATTTGCGAGAACTTACCGAAGAGGAAGAGCGTGAGGAAGAAGAACGTTTTATGCAGGAAGAAGACGAGAAGCGCCGTATCAATGCTATGATAGAACAACATTATGGTAAAGATGGCGTGAAAACAATGGATGTAAAGACTTCATTCTTTACACCAAAACCGATTGTTCTTTCGAGTGAAGAGCTTGATGACGATAAAATTGTCGAAGCAATAGAAAATACCCCTGTATTTAAACGCGACGATAATTTCAATCCAAGCGAATATAAAGCAGATACTAAACATTCGACAGGGTTATTCGGTGAGTGAAAATAAAGTAATATAATATAAGACTTAAAAATAGAACCATGAACTTATTCGATCAGGTAAGCGAAGACATTAAAGATGCAATGCGTGCAAAAGACAAAATCAGCTTAGAAGCATTGCGTGGTATAAAAAAAGAATTCCTCGAAGCTAAAACAGCTAAAGGAGCAAATGACGAATTGTCTGACGAAGCAGCAATCCAGATCATACAGAAGATGGCTAAGCAACGTCGTGATAGTGCTGAAATATACAATGAGCAATCCCGTCCCGAATTAGCCGAAAAAGAATTAGCCGAACTGGCTGTTCTGGAAAAATATCTTCCGAAGCAATTGTCTCAAGACGAATTAGACGCTAAGATTGCCGAAATCATTGCACAAACAGGAGCCTTATCTCCTGCCGATATGGGCAAGGTTATGGGTGTTGCTACAAAAGCGTTAGCTGGGGTAGCTGCAGGCAAGATGATTTCGGAAACAGTGAAGAAGTTATTGAGCAAATAAAATTGACTTTAAGATATACTATAGTCGAAGCAGAGATAAATATCTCTGCTTTTTTTATAAATTTCAGGGAAATATAGGTTAAGTTGTTAAAATTGTTACATTTGTGTAAACCTAATAACTACAAGTATGAAAAATATCCAATTGCTACTTTCTACGATGATAGCCATGTTGGTTAGCCTCGCTTTGCAGGCTCAAACCAAAGTTATAGAACGCCCTGCCTTCGATATCTGGAATTCGACGGCACTCGAAATTGACAAAATAGAAGTCAGTGACACTGCTACGGTTTTTTATATAGATGCATTTTACCCCCCGAATAGTTGGATTAGGATTGATTCGGAAACATATATAAGGGAAGATGGAAAAAATGATAAACTGAAAATTGTAAAATCAGAAGGTATAGATCTAAATACTGAATTTACCATGCCCGAATCGGGAGAAACTTCTTTCAAACTCACATTCCCACCAATAGACAAAAATACAACTAAGATTGACTTTATCGAAAGCGACTGTGATGTTTGTTTCAAAATATGGGGGATTTATTTGAATGGAGACAAACCTACTCCGATCCAACTTCCTGATTCAGAAGCAAAAACTACTCAAACAGAAGCTAATTTACCTACTCCTGTAATAAAGAAAGGTATTGCAAGATTATCAGGCAAGATATTCGGAAATATACCTGCTGAACTGCTTGCTACTCCACTAAAACTTTATTCTACGAATATAATTACCGGAGAATATCCTGAATACGAAATACCTATTGATAAAAATGGAGAATTTAAACTGGAAATCCCTGTCGCCGGATTCACGATTGCCCGCCTCTATTCGCCGCTGTATTCAGGAAACATTTATCTTCTTCCTGACGAAGAGTTTAAACTATACATCAATCCACAAGCTAAAAGCAGACAAGAGTCACGCTACCAAAAGAAATCAGAAGAATCAGCATCATCGAGCCTCACAATCAACAAATTGAGTCTATCAACAACAGATCTGGACGGTTTGGATAGAAAATACAGTATGATTGACCATACAAAGTTATTAGATGATATTTATAACCTAAGTCCCGAAGCATATAAAGAATATTTATTAAAAAAGACGAATGAAAATATTGCAGCGCTGGAAGAAGACCCAACTCTTTCTGATAACATGCGACAAATAATTATTTACGACACTAAATTATTTATGCTTCAGGAGTTGTTATCATATACGCGGAGACTAAAACTAGCATATCTAGTCAAAAATAAAATGGATTATAGCGAATATGACAAAATGGACTATAAACCGCAAGAATTGGATAAATCATATTATACATTCCTGAATGATTTCAACCTGAACGATGCTTATTATTTATATTCCGGAGCATATCCGTATACAATTTCCGAAATATATACTCTTGATATATTCAATATTCCAAAAGAAAAAACATCTATGGCTGGGTGGCTGTCGGAGGTCGGAAATGAACTGAAAGATTATATAGGAAGCGACAACGGCCTTTTTTATGAAATGGTAGCTCTAAATGAATATAGAAAGCAAATAAGCGAACTAAAACCGTTAACTGCTGATCAGAAAGCAGAGATCGGAAAAATATTCTCAAATCAAACAGTTATAGACGAACTAATTATCGAAAACGACAAAAGCGTAGAGCTTATAGCCCAAAATAGTAAAATGGTAGGTGTCAATGTACATGAAACCCCCGATGTTGCAGACGATAAAGTATTTGATACGATCTTAGAAAAATATAAAGGTAAAGTGGTTTTTGTCGATTTTTGGGCTACATGGTGCGGACCTTGCCGATCGGCTATGAAAACAGCGAAACCGGTAAAGAGCGAGTTTGAAGGAAAAGATGTAGTATTTCTATATTTAACAAACTACTCATCACCTATGAAAACGTGGCAACAAATGATTCCTGATATACATGGAGATCATTATCGAGTAAACGATAAAATATGGGATTCGTGGAGCAAGCAATATGGGATTCAGGGAATACCTGCCTATTTCATATATGACAGAGAAGGAAAGCAGACACAAAAAAGCGTCGGGTTCATGGGTATTGAGAATATGAGGAAATGGATACTGGAAAGTTTATAAAATAATATCAGGATGCTACTATCGAAACATTTTATCGATAGTAGCATCTTCTAACATAGAAATTATTGTTCGCCCATCAGGCGTATGCTTATGCGCAGGAGAGGCAAATAAATGGTCTACTATTTTACCCATTTCTTCACCCTCCATTCTATGACCATACGAAATAGCCGCGGCATTTGCCATCGAAAGAGCTAGTGTTTCGCGTATTTCGTCTTTTACATCACTGCCGCTATCCACACTCTTGGATATCATGCCATGAACAAGCTGCACAGCGTCCACATTCGTAATTTCAGATGGAACACCGTTAATTGCATAGGCGTTATTTCCTAAATGGCTTAAATCGAATCCTACAGCCTCAAGGTCATCCATCAGATAGGGAATCATTGCTGCTTCGGATGGTGACAGCTCTATTATCTCAGGAAACAGTGTCCGCTGTGATATACCTTTTTTCTGTTGAATCTGATTCAGAAATTGATCGAACAATATACGAATATGTGCCCTATGCTGATCGATAAGCATTAATCCCGATTTGACAGATGTAAGAATATATCTGTTCTTGTATTGATAATGCACTACCATTTCTTGCAGAATCTCACTTCCGTTTATCTCCTTGGATTCCGGTTGAAATAAATCGGTTGTAGTATCAGGCAGTACAGAATCAACTTCTGATTCTTTCTCAAAACCCTCATAAAACTTCTCCCAGTCCAGATTCGGACGCTTGTATCCACTACCCCCACCCGACGATGGCGATTTAAATGGATTATAAGATGGATTTACATTTACACGCGGTTGCTCTACAAACTTAGACGGGTCATGGATCGGAATATCGATAGCACCATCCGTATCGAAATCGATAGTAGGAACTTCATTGAACTTACCCAATGCTTCTTTTACGGCTGCAGAGAGTATTTGCCAGATAGGTTGTTCATTTTCGAATTTAATTTCGGTCTTGGTAGGATGTATATTTACATCGATAGTACTTGGATCTACTTCAAGATATATGAAATAATTGGGATTCTCTCCCGATGGAATTAACGGATCGAAGGCATTAGTCACAGCCTTATTAAAATATGGATGACGCATATATCGCCCATTAACAAAGAAATATTGTAAAGCACGGGTTTTTCGAGCCGATTCGGGTTTACCGATAAATCCATATATTTTAGCTAATGTGGTATCAACATCAATTGAGATCAGCTGCTGATTAAAATTCTTTCCTATTACATTAACAATCCGTTGACGTAGACCACAAGCAGGATAGCGAAGCATTTCTACATCATTATCTACAAAAGAGAATTCTATATCGGGATGAACAAGGACAATACGTTCCAATTCCGTGAGAATATTTCTTCGTTCCGTATCATTCGATTTTAAAAACTTACGGCGGGCAGGAACATTAAAAAAGATATTCTTTACAGATAAATTACTTCCCGAAGAGCAAGCCACAGTCTCCTGTAATTCTACTTTCGATCCCGATATTTGCAGCAAAGTACCAACCTCATCGTCCTTCTGCTTAGTTCTTAGTTCAACTTGGGCAATTGCGGCAATAGAAGGAAGTGCTTCTCCACGAAAACCCATGGTACGAAGAGCAAACAAATCATCAGCCACTCTAATCTTAGAAGTAGCATGGCGCTCGAAAGCCATACGGGCATCAGTTCCCGACATTCCCTTTCCGTTATCTATTACCTGAACGAGAGTACGCCCTGCATCTTTAATAATAAGTTGTATACTGTCAGCCCCTGCATCAATAGAATTCTCGACCAACTCTTTCACAACAGAAGCCGGTCGTTGAATAACCTCTCCTGCGGCAATCTGATTGGCTATAGAGTCGGGTAAAAGATGTATTATATCGCTCATGTGGGTATTTTAATTTGGATGAGAAGAGATGCTTCTCAATTATTCTTCCCTATCGAAAACAGCCGATCGCTTTGGTCGCACATCAGTTGCCTTCTTAGATACTTTTCTGAATATATCGTCTTTATCTAAAGGCCGCAGATAGTCGTACCAGTAGAAATCTTTGAGCCGCCGCTGATCTGATGCAACCATCTCTAATGGAGTCATTTTACCGACGGGCGTAGGCCAGACTTTTAGTTTCTCCATTTTTCCATCGTTCATAAAAATTTCGAGATAACTGCCTTCGAGCCAATTGAGTCCAATCATAGCACCGTCTTTTTCCTGCGGATAAAATATAGACTCTGCATTTCCCTCTACAAATATGCGTCTAAGCTTTTTCCCTTCGAAAAATGCTTTGAGGGAACGTCCTTTCAATTGATTATAATTTAAAGAATCTTTCTTTTCGATCGAAAAACTATATCTTTTCACATGAATATAGTCTATCGTACTATCATTCATATACACAACAATCGTATCGCCCGACAGTTGATTTTGCTCATTCCATAATACAGGATCCCGATAGAGGTATAATACCGAGTCTTTCGAATTGAATTGCATAGAATCACAAACACCCTGCATATCAGATCGATAGAAACGAACTCCATGATATGCCTTTATCTCCCTATAATCTACTTTTATAGAATCAGATTTGTCTGGCACGCGAGGAGGAAGAGAAGGCAAACGACGAGCTAAAGCTGTCGAATCGGGAGATATGCTATCGAAAGCCGGTTGCATATCTGTATGGATAGAATCCATTTTTATGAGATCGGTATTAACAGAATCTGTTTGTATTGAATCTGCTTTTACAGAAGGAGCAAGGGTCGAATCAATAGGTGTCTCCCTTAGCTTCATCTCGCTCACAGTGATAAGCTTCAATGTATCGGCATGTATATACAGACTATCTCCTTGAGAATAGTCGATGGCAAAGGCCGAGTCGGTAGCCATTGCATAATTGGTACGTTCGTTATAGAACCCATAATGCCCCCTAAGGATAAAATGTTTCGTAGTGTCTTGCAAAAACATATTGCCAAACACTTCGCCATAACCTTCGGCTTTATTGTAGAAAATAGAGTCACCTCGTAGATACTGATTACCCTCTTTATTCACGACCGTAGACTGATTAAGCAACATAGATTTATCAGTCACTGTGTTATACCAGCCTCTACTTGTATATATGGTTCCACTATCGGATAAGATAGTAGAAGGACTCAATATAGTAGCAATCTTAGTTCCTGTATTATATTTCAATGTATCCGAATAGAGCTTGAAATTAGGATTTAGCAATATTACACTATCGATAAAAGTAGCCATTTTCAAATCGGGTTCGTATTGCCCCCAATAAGAAGTCAATTCGTTAAGCGAATCCACAAGCATTCCACCATCAAAGTAATAACCTAAATTCTGTAAACGATCATAGTTCAGACTATCTGTAAAGAGAGTTACATTTTGAGGCACATTTTCGAGACGAACATTCTCGCGTACCATAACCAACTTTGTATTTCCGTCATAATACATATAATTACCATACAGAAATATTGTATCCCCTTGTTCCATTCGAACATTACTGAATGCCTCGAAAGAATTTAATTTCTCATCATAATGAGCACTATCGCAATACAGATATGCACCGTCATGATAGAAAACAACACTATCGATCAGCACCTGATAATCGAAACCTTGCGCCTTAGTCACAGACTCGGCAGACTCTAACTTGATAAGTTTAGGTGCTGCTTTTGTCGGCTCTTTCTTCTGAGGGGTTTGTGGTTTCTGAGGTACTTGCGTCACAGAATAATCTACCCCCGAATAAAATAGCGTTTGAGCAGAGGCATAAATAGCAAGCAGGCATAGTATACTGACCAGCGGTATTCTATGCCTTTGCTTTATGTATTGTATAAATTGATTAAACACCTAATCGTTTATAATTTAATCTCTTATTATTTAATCCACCCTTCATATTGAAAATCACAGTTCACCCAATCCTTATCAATAGATACATACGTTCCTTTGATTTTAGCCTGCATCCATTTCTTCAATATTTCTTGCTGTTTCTTATCTTCTACTATTCCTTTTAAAGATTGGTAATCGTCCGAGACATTCGCAATATGACCATCTACTTTTTCTTTCAGTTTAACAATTGCAACAACATCTTTACCATTATCCTGTGTCATTTTAAAAGGTGCCGAAATTTCACCGACTTTCATTGTATTAACTACTTTACCCACTTCGGCAGGAAGTTCTTCCATCGTAAAACGAGGTGTTCCATAGTTTGAACTTTCCTGCTTACGGTTTACCATCAGACCATTATTCTTACGAGTTTCCTTATCCGAAGAAAGTGAAGCTGCTTCGTCGAAAGAATATTTATTACTTCTGATTTCTGTAGCCAGTGTGTCCATTACAGCCATTGTTTTTTCCATATCTGCAGCCGGCACTTGAGGACGAAGCAAAATATGACGGAAGTTAGCTCTATCTCCTCTACGCTCTATCAGCTGAATAATATGAAATCCATATTCAGTTTCAACAATATTTGATATTTTCTTAGGGTCATTAAGTGAGAATGCAACATTAGAAAACTCGGTCAATAATTGTGCACGTCCCATAAAACCTAGTTCACCACCTGCCGGTGCGGAACCTTTATCATCGGAGTACATAATCGCCATAGTGGCAAAACTTGTTTCACCTGAGTTTATACGATTTGTGAATTCTCTTAACCGTTCTTTTATCTTATCCGTTTCGGTCAAAGGAATCTTCGGTTCAAATGTAATAATCTGTGCCTCCACAGTTGTTGGCACATAAGGCAAACTATCTTGCGAGAGTTGGCTATAATACCTACGAACCTCCGATGGAGTCAGTGTATTCTTTTTACCTATTATATTTTTCTGTGCTTCCTGCACCAAATAGTTATTTCTAATCTGCTCGCGCCACTCTTCCCGTAATTCGGTCATAGGTGATCCCAAATATTCTTCGGCTTTTTCTTTTGAACCTAAGTTTGCAATTACATTATTTTCATAACGTGTTACACTTCTTGCTATTTCAGATGGAGGTGCCTCTATACTATCGGCTTTCGCCTGATCTAAAAACAATTTTTGAACAGCTAACTGTTCTGGTATCAAGCAGTAAGGATCTCCTTCGATACGCTCCCCACGGGCTTGCATTTCCATACGGGCTTTCTCTACATCCGATTTCAGGATGGCTTCATCTCCTACTACCCAAATTATTTGATCGATAACATTATCCTGAGCCTTAGCTACAAAGCTCACACTCAACAATATAGTTAGAATAATTAGTTTTCCGGCACTTTTTATCATTTCATCTGTTTATTAAAATCGCGTAAATATAGTGATAATGTATTACTTTTCTCTTAACGATAAAAAAGAAGTTATAGTCTATTTGTCATAAAACTTTATTTCATTATTCGATATCGCTTTATCATACAAGTCTTTTTGTATTTCTTCCAAATAGCTGGCACGCCTTTTTTCTTTGAATATATCCGACAATTGTCCCTTTATATATTCGTAAGGAGCTTCACTTCCTGTTAACTTATATTCTTTGATATTGAGCAAGTATACAAAAGAAGAATCACTGACCTCAATACTTTTATTTGTTTTAAGAAATTGCTCCCTATCGGTAACAAGAAGAGGTATATTATCCATAACATCGTCGAAACTAACCCATCTATCGTAAAAATACTCATAATTCACAGCATTCTGCAATGTATTTTTTTCGATATTTTCGATAGCTGCATCTGTTGTTTGTTTATACCATTTCTTAAAGTTATTCAATTGAGGCGACCCCGCAGGTATTTTAAGATAGAGACCTTTTATTATACTACCTTCAAGTTTGAACATTTCTTTATTTTCCTCATAGTAAGCTTTCAGCTCGCTATCGGAACTTATTCTGGAAAAGCGCTCCTTGAACAATTGTTCCTGATAAGAATTTGTTATCAGTGATTTGCGATAGTCTTCAACCAACTCATCTATTGTTGCTTTATTCAGAATATTTTGCTTAGCCTTATCATACATCAACTGATCATTAACCCATGTCTTGATATACGCCTGTGCTGTAGCTGCACTATCCTCTGCCGATAGTTTTTTAGGTAAGGCATCGTCGAGATCGGCCTTATACAATGTATTGTTTTGAACAGTCACAATAGGTTGCTTACTGGCATCGACATCTCCTATACCCGACTGCTTACAAGAGTAGGCAATAAAGAAAATGAATATTATTGTTATATAAATTCTGTTTTTAGTCATCTTATTGTTTTTAAAACAGATTGATCAATATCTACCTTATATTTTTCACGAAGATACGTATTCCACTTCGATTCTAATAGAACTTGATAATCTGATTCGACCAGATTCCTCACATCTTCGAATGTTTCGGGCGAATTAATTTTCTTTCCCACCACAATAAAGAATGGATAACCTTTACGCAAGGTAGGTTCTACATCCCCGAATACTTTATTATCGACAAATGGATTGTCTCCCTTAGCCCACAAACCGGGTTCTAGCAGGGCAACTACCGAATCGTTATTTAATGTAGCGCTAATTTTCTGTGCCAATTCACCTGTATTTTTATATTTGCCAGCTAAAACTTTTACTTGATTCAAGACTGATTCGTCTTTACAGTAAACGACTAAACCCTTATACTTAGCGGCATCCCATTTATATTTTGCTTTATGTTCATTGAAATATTTCGCCAAGCCGATTTCGTCTGTTTCTGACTTTTCCCAAATATTGCGATTTTTCACTCCAAATAATAAAAGTCCATCTGAATAATCAGTCATTAAATTAGCAAATTCAGGAGATCGTTCGTCCAATATAGAATCAGCATACGCAGAAACAGCCAAAGATGAATACACACCGAATAGGTCTTTTAACTTATCGGTAGAGAGATTAAAGTTTACGAACTGCATTGTTTGAATCATATCCAATTCTAAATCCTTCTTAGCTTCCTCTACACCAATCTTAGACGCAAGATATTCTGCAAAATCCGTAACCATATATTTTCTATCTCCTTCTATCGTAAAAAGAAGTTCATTCTGGTTTGTTATTTCACGAATGAATAATGGGTCAAGGGGTTCAAATCTATTTGCAATATTATCCAACTCATTATATGCAGATGGGTTAACTACTAAGTTATATTTTTCTGCCTGTCGTTTTTGCCACATCTGTGTATGATATTCAGATCTTTCTCCATACATTATTTTATGTCGAAGTCCTTTTTCAACCACAGACAATGGGGGTATCGATATTTTATCTTTCAACCGTATTATATGATAGCCATAATCTGTCATTACCGGTTTGCTCATATCACCGACATTCTCCAGAGCGAATGCTGCAGTAATAAAACTGGATGGTAATTGTGCATTTAAATCGTAGGCTCCAAAATCACAACCAGATATTCCTGTTTGATTCACATCATTGTATGCCTGACATAATTTATCAAAATCTGATGATGTTTTTAATGTTTTATATACTTTATCTACAACCTTACCCACACTATCTATCTGCTGTTTTGTGGGAGGTATATGAGAGAAATTGAACGCCACCTGCTCAAGAAAAACTTTTCCTCGCGCAGGTCGCTTACCCAAAACCTGTATTATATGATATCCCCTGTTCGAACGGATAGGCATACTTATTTCGCCAACAGGTAGCGAATAGATTGCATCTTCAACAGGCATGGGCATTGTAAAAGGCGTAGTCCAACCCAAGTAACCGTTTTGCGCTACTCTATCCATTACAATACTTGTCGTCTTTGTATTATCGATGAGACCATCACCCGAAAATCCGTTCTTGAGTAATTTATTTCTAAGGTTTACAGCTTCATTATATAGAGCAAGTGTATCAGCAGGAAATATATTTTGTTTATCAAATGGCAACAGCACATGATTTATTTCAACATCTTCAAGCACCCGATCATAAATCATCCTCACAACCCTGCCTTCTGTTACAGTATCTTTTAAATAAGAGCCCGACAATTGTATTCTGTAAGAAGAATAATCGCGTTTATAACTCGCAGTTGTATCCATTTTTTGAGCCTTAGCCTCCTCAACATTAAGTCTAAAATCGATAAAGGAATCGAGATAAGACTCCAGACTCTCCTGCTCTCTTTCGAGGCTGTTATAATATGATCGCTCGACTTCGGATTTATAAATAGGTTTACCATTTATGGTAATAGCAACCGGATCATTCTGTTGTGCAGAACTATTCAAGCTAATAAATACTATAATGAGTGATAAAAACAACTTTTGTTTCATTTTATTCAAAGCCTTATACCTGTTTAGTTTGTTCGATGAGTAGCACTATTATTAATGACTGGTACCCAATGGGCAAAGATACAAGAAATATAGGTTGGTAAAGTTTTAAAATATTGTAAAATAAAAAACTCTGCACACATTTTATCCATGTATGCAGAGTTTTAAGATATATTTTATCCGAAAAGCTTACTCTCCCCTACTGTAGTTAGGAGCCTCGCTTGTTATAGATACATCATGAGGATGACTTTCGGCCACTCCGGCATTAGTTATACGTGTAAATTTGGCACTGTGCAATGCTTCGATATCTTTAGCACCACAATATCCCATACCGGCACGTAATCCACCGACCATTTGATAAACAACTTCGAACAATGTTCCTTTAAATGGAACACGAGCTGCAATACCTTCGGGAACGAGCTTCTTAATATCGGCTTCCATATCTTGGAAATAACGGTCTTTGGATCCTTTTTCCATAGCTTCCAACGAACCCATACCACGATATGATTTAAACTTACGTCCGTTGAAAATAATAGTTTCGCCCGGAGACTCTTCGACTCCTGCCAACAATGAACCCATCATCACCGATGATCCTCCTGCTGCCAATGCTTTTACAATATCTCCCGAATAACGCAATCCGCCATCGGCTATCAAAGGAACTCCTGTACCTTTCAATGCTTTTGCCACATCGTAAATAGCGGTCAATTGAGGAACACCAACACCTGCAACAACGCGTGTAGTACAAATAGAACCGGGTCCGATACCTACTTTCACACCGTCTGCACCTGCATCTGCAAGATATTTAGCAGCTTCGCCGGTAGCAACATTACCTACCACTACATCTATATCCGAATATTGTTGTTTTACTTTTTTCAGCATTTCGACTACACCATGCGAATGCCCGTGAGCCGTATCTATCACAATTGCATCAACTCCCGCTTCTACCAAAGCAGCTACTCTGATCATTGTATCGTGAGTTACACCAACACCCGCAGCCACACGTAGGCGACCTTGTGCATCTTTGCATGCAAATGGTTTATCTTTAGCTTTTGTAATATCTTTATAGGTAACTAACCCTACAAGCTTATAGTCTCCATCTACAACAGGAAGCTTTTCAATCTTGTAGTGCTGAAGCGTATCTGCTGCCGATTCGAGATCTGTAGATTGACGGGTAGTAATAAGATTTTCCTTCGTCATCACATCATCGATCAACTCATTCATATTACGACGGAAACGCAGGTCGCGGTTCGTCACAATACCAACCAGAACATTATCTTTGTCGACAACAGGTATACCTCCGATTTTATATTCGGCCATCAAGGCTAAAGCCTCACCGACTGTTTTATCACGAAGGATACTTACAGGATTTGAAATCATACCATTTTCGGCACGTTTCACAAATCGAACCTGTCTGGCCTGTTCTTCTATCGGCATATTTTTGTGGATAACACCAATACCTCCTTCACGCGCAATAGCAATAGCCAACTTAGCCTCGGTAACAGTGTCCATAGCTGCCGAAACGATTGGGATATTTAATTTGATATTGCGTGAGAAATTTGTGGATAAATCCACTTCGCGGGGAAGAACTTCTGAATAAGCGGGGATTAACAATACATCATCGAATGTCAATCCGTCCATAACGACTTTATCTGCAATAAAAGACATAAAAAGAGCTTTTAAATTTTATTGCATGCAAAAATACATATTTTTAGCGAATCCAAGCACATGAATAGGTGAAAAAATAATTAAAAGTAAGAGAAATAACAATAATAATTTGAAACGAATTAATATGGCGGTGTAATACTTTTTTAAACAACGACTATTCACTACATTTATAACCTTTTAAGGTCAAAGACCTATTTATTTGTCCATCCGGATATAACAATGAGTGGTAGTTATAACATCAAAATGTGACATTAAATATATTCTATTTGTTTATTGAGATATAGCATACAAAGACACACTATAAAACCAATATTTTATAACTATGAAAAATTACCTGACTTTGGTAAGGAGCCTTATCGCCCTGACCATCTTTTGTGGAGTACTGATAAGTTGTGAACAGAAAAGGCCATTAAAGACTTGCGAGACATTCGCCGAAATGGAAGATCCGACATCCGACACACTATCAGACTGGAGTCAATCGCTCCCCGGACTGAATGCTTCTTTTGTTAGCATAGACACAAAATATCCTAAATCGGTGATGCCGCAACCCGAAAAAAATCAATCGTGTAAACTGACAGGATGGAAAGGCGAAAAGCTCTCCGGCCAACTGTTGCTATGGAGTGCCAAAAATATACAACAGGTAGAATGCGAGTTCGGCGACTTTAAATCATCAGACGGAACAGTTCTTTCCAATATAGCACAAGCCCGGTTTGTACGTTATGTAATGACAGATATATTTGAGCCCGGCTGTGGTTATCGTAAACCTGAAGATTTTCCGGCATCACTGACTGCTGACATGCTCGATAATCTTGAATGCTTCAACATAGATGCGAAGACTGCACGCCCTGTATGGCTCACTGTAAGTATTCCTCAGTCCGCTAAAGCAGGAATATACACAGGTAAACTGAAGGTCTATGCCAGAGATCAGAAAACACAAGAATTTGAAATCAGCCTTGAAGTACAAGACCGCACGCTGCCTACACCATCCGAATGGGCTTATCATTTGGATTTGTGGCAACATCCGTCAGCGGTAGCACGTGTTCAGAATCTGAAAGTGTGGAGTGACGAACATTTCGAAGCGTTAAAACCTCTGATGAAAATGCTCGCTGATGCAGGTCAAAAAGTGATTACTGCAAATATAAATAAAGAACCTTGGAACAATCAATGTTTCGACCCTTATGCAGATATGATTACATGGACTAAAAATGCAGATGGAACATGGTCTTACGACTATACTATATTTGACAGATGGGTACAAATGATGATGGATATAGGGATCAATAAGATGATAAACTGTTATTCGATGATTCCTTGGAATAACGAGATTCACTATACTGATGCTGTCTCTGGAAAGGTAATAGATGTAAAAGCTGATCCCGGCACAAAAATATTTGTCGACATGTGGACTCCATTCTTAACCGATTTCACAAAACACCTGAAAGAAAAGAAATGGTTAGAAATAACAAATATAGCTATGGACGAGCGCTCTCCCGAATCGATGAAGGCTACAGTAGAACTTCTGCAAAAAGTATCTCCTGAATTGGGCATATCATTGGCTGATAATCATCAGAGTTATAAAAAATATCCGTTCATCAAAGATATGTGTGTAGCAGCTGGAGCGAAAGTCGATTCTGCCGATATAACTATGCGCAGAGAAAAAGGGCTTATAACCACTTACTATGTTTGCTGCTCTGACAAATTTCCGAATGTGTTTACATGCTCCGACCCTGCGGAGGCAGTCTATGCCAGCTGGTACGCTATTGCAGCCGACTACGACGGCTTTCTGCGCTGGGCATATAATTCGTGGGTGGAAAATCCATTGACAGATTCACGCTTCAGAACATGGCCCGGAGGTGATACATATATAGTATATCCTGATGCTCGTAGCTCTATTCGTTTCGAACGTCTGATAGAAGGCATACAGGATTTTGAAAAGATTCGTATGCTACGACAAGACCTTGAGAAAGCAAATACAACAGAATCGTTAAGTAAATTGGATAAACTCAACACCGAGGTTGCAAAATTCAATACAATAGAACCTAAAGAACCCTATGTTGATATGCTCAACAAAGCGAAGACAATGATCAATGAATTATCGCGATAAATAAGAAAGAGCCGCTGGAATTCCAGCGGCTCTTTCTTATTATATTCGTAGCAATCATTTCTTTTGGATCAATCTTACGATTTCGCCTATCCATAAAACAAAAGACGTTCCTCCTATTATTATCAGCCAATCCTGTATTGTTAGTGGCATTGTACGGAACACATCGCCACCGAATGTCACAATAAGAATTTGCCCTATAAGTATGATTAATGCAACCAATTCAAAGCCCAAGCTTTTATTCATTCCGGCTAAAGCCGATTTGCCTGTAGCATACGCCTTGGCATTAAACATATTCCAGAATTGAAGCAACACGAATACGGTAAAGAAATACGATAAGAAATAACGCTCTCTATCCTCCGGAGCTATATAATGAAATACTGTATTCAAATGCTCGGGTGTTGCAAAATAATACATCATACTCAATAGTAAAACGACAAACAATATACCTACTATAAATATGCGTTTTGCAATTGGCGGTGTAACAATAAAATCGCTATTCTTACGCGGCTTCACATTCATTACATTAGGATCAGGAGGTAATGAAGCTAATGCTCCTGCGGCAAAAGTATCCATTATCAAATTTACCCAAAGCATCTGTGTAACGGTTAATGGCAGATCATGACCGAATATAGAGCCAAGGAAAACAATTAACAGAGCAGCTACATTTATTGTCAACTGGAACAGGATGAAACGCTGAATATTCTGATAAAGCGAACGCCCCCACATCACAGCAGTAGCAATACTACTAAACGAGTCGTCCAACAACGTAATATCACTCGCTTCTTTTGCTACCGATGTACCCGAGCCCATAGATAGCCCAACATCGGCATAATTAAGGGCTGGTGCATCATTTGTTCCATCACCGGTAACAGCGACAACTTCTCCCCTCTTTTTCAAAAGATTCACCAATCGTTGCTTATCCGTAGGACGGGCACGGCACATTATCTTTAAATCTTTTACCCGATCATAAGCCTCGTCGTCTGATAAAGCCTCAAAATCGATACCAGCTATTATATTCAGATCAGTATCCGATTCGTCTTGCCATATACCGATCTGACGACCTATCTCTTTGGCTGTACCATACGTATCGCCTGTTACAATCTTCACTGCAATACCTGCATTCAAACAACGATCCACAGCCTCAGGCACATCCGAACGAACTGGGTCTGAGATAGCTGCAATACCTAAGAAGACAAGATTGTCTCCGATAAGCTCATCAACGGTGCTATTTCCATTATCATCTACTATTTTATAAGCAAAGCCCAAAGTACGCATTGCCTGATTCTGATATTGAAGCAACTGCTCATTTACCGCATCAACGTAGCCATCAATAGAAACTTGCCCTTCTTCCGTTAATACAGTTTCACTCTTAGCTAAAATAACTTCGGGTGCACCTTTCACATAAAGTATTTTTTTCTTTAGAAACGGAGAATTAGCATAAGTTGCCATATACTTACGTTCGGTAGAAAACGGCAATTGATCTATTACATCTACTTTATCACGTATATTCGTATACTTAATCTTATTGCTGTTCAGCCATAGTAATAAAGCACCTTCGGTAGGATTACCCAGAGCGGTTACTTTATGGGCAACAGAATAATCGAGATACGCAGTAGAATTGGCAGACATATTTTCGACAACTAATTTACTGGCAACATCATCTGTCAATATTTGATCTTTTAATCCATAAAAGTTCGTATTATAAACCTGCATCTGATTCTGTGTAAGAGTTCCCGTTTTATCGGTACAGATAACCGTTGCTGCTCCCATTGTTTCGCACGCATGCATTTTACGCACCAGATTATTCATCTTCAGCATTCTGCGCATACTAAGCGCCAGACTCAGTGTAACACTCATCGGCAGACCTTCGGGTACAGCTACTACGACCAGAGTAACGGCAATCATAAAGTATTGCAGAATCTCGCCTGCAACGTCTGTATCAACCCAAGAATTATGATCGAGAGGATCTACGCCAAAAAGATAACTGATAGCAGCGACTACGCCGAAAGACAGAAAACCTAAAGCTATCCATCTTAACCAGCCTCCTTTTTCTATACTCTTAGGTAACGCTTTCTTTTTACCTGCTAATTCGAATGCATCGTATACAATAGGTACCCATACTTTAGACAGGGCTATAACAGCACCCATAATAGCAGCACCCAATAGCGACAACTGGGTAAATGTCAGAACTTTCTCAGTGTCTAAGATTATATTTTTTATAAAAAGGACGGAAAAGGTTAGCATTGCTAATGACAGACCTATTACTCCGATAAATTGAGCCAGTTTTTCTAATTGCTTATTCAATGGTGTCTGACCTTCGACCTTCTCCGTAGATTTCTCTGCTACTTTTCCAAATTCAGTTGCATCACCTACTTTTGTTACTTGAAAGATTCCATGCCCGTTAATAGCTTTAGTACCTCTCAGCACCCAATTAGAAGGATAAGTAACACCTTCTTCGAAATGATCGGGATTTGTTGTTTTATCAATGCTCAACTCTCCGGTTAGACAAGACTCGTCTATCTGAAGTGAAACAGCCTCAAGCAGTTCACCATCGGCAGCGACTTCATTCCCTATTTCGAGCAATACAATATCGCCCACTACAACATCTTTCTTCGGAACCTGACATACATTGCCGTTACGCATCAGCATCACGAGTTCTTCGTCATTCACTTGGTTAAGAACATCAAATTTTTTGCTTGCATCGCGTTCGAACCAAAAGGCAACACCTGTAGCCAAAAGGATAGCACAGAATATCCCTACTGTTTCGGCATATTCATTATGAATAAAAGATATACCCAAAGATAGAAATGCGGCTATAAGCAGCACACGTATAATCGGGTCTTTGAATTTTTCCAAGAAAAGCTTCCATAAGGGTTCTTTCTTTGGTGGTGTAAGGAGATTCACTCCATATTTTTTCCTGCTCTCTTTTACCTGAGCATCCGTAAGTCCTGAATAATGTTTTTTCTCTTCCATTTTTGGATTTTGAGGTCACAGACCTAATTATTAGTTTAATAAGTAAATACCTACTTTAGTTGTAACAGCTAATTGTAAACACTAAAAGCGCACTTATTGTTGAATATTGTCAACAATAAGAATCGACAAAATTACAATTATTCGGGTAACTCAATAAAATAAAAGAAGAACTTAACCATTTCTTAGCAAGTTCTTCTTTATATTTTTTAGGCCTATTTATTCCTTCCTCTCAGATTCCACTGTATAAACGAAACTGTCGGCACGATAATAACCAACATTCCATTCTACTGCCCGACCTCCCGGATCGTAAACGAAACGTTTCCTTTTCAAGATAGGCTCGCCTTGTTTCAATCCTAATTTATCGGCAAGAAAGCGGTCGGCAAGCATAGCGCTCACCTGTTCTTTCGAGAGCTTGGCTATGACATTGTATTCTTTGAGTATATCATAAAGCATTCTCGAAAAATCCTCAGTTTCTTTTAATCCGATGCGAGGATTGAAATAAGAAACAAAGTAAACAAATGGATTATCCAGGCTACCTCTCAAACGTTCAAGCTTCATAACCTTAGTTTCACCAGTAATATGAAAAAAATTGCATAGATCTTCATCAGGATGAATCCAGCTGACATGCAGATCGTAATTTTTCACCTCAAGACCCATCATCTTCATCTCCTGCGAAAAACTAAGCCAATTATTAGCATTAGAAGTAATAGCCGTATTGGCAACTACTGTTCCAACCCCTTTCTTCCGAATCAACAAACCATCATAGACTAATTTGTTGATAGCCTGACGCAATGTACTTCGCGAAATGCCAAGCTGTTGAGAAAGATCGACTTCGTTAGGAAGCATTTTTCCACTCTTATACTCGGGTTTCAAAATTTCCTTTCTTATCTGATTCTCAATCTGGATATATAAAGGAACAGGACTGTTGTAATCTAATACTATTTTCATTCTTTCTCCTCCTATTTTTCTAAATCACTAAAAGAGATTCAGAAACCATAACCTTCAATAAATAAAGGCTCCGGATTAATGGTGACACTATGTCTGTTATTTGTTTTTCACATACAACTTAGTCTTACCGGGTTCGGAGATAGAAGGAGCCACAGAATCATCCGCAGTACCCCATGATTCGTTTGGCTTATTGCCCAACACGAATTTAATCTCTGCACCGTTTCTTATATCGTTATATGTGATATATGTTTTATTATATTCTTTTCCATTAAGATACATCGCTTGGATATACACGTTTTCTTTACTGTAATTCTCAGTTGTCATTAGTACTTTATTACCGTTTTCCAACGTCATTTCTACTGATTCCAAGCCCGGCGATCCGATAGCATATATATTGCTTGACGGACATGTAGGATAGAAGCCCATCGAGTTGAAAATATACCAAGCCGACATTTGTCCGCAATCGTCATTACCACTCAACGATTCGGGAGTATTTCCGTATAAGTTATCTAATACATAACGAATCTTCTCCTGACCTTTCCACGGTTGTTTCACGTAATTGTACAAATAAAGAATCTGATGACAAGGCTCATTACCATGCCAGTAAGCACCTATGCGCCCTTGAATATCGTGAGCACCCGGAATATCTTCGGGAAGCACCATCGTAAACATCGAATCTAAACGCTGTGTAAAAATCTGATTGCCACCCATTTCGTTGATGTATCCCTGAACATCTTGCGGCACATACCATGTATATTGATATGTAAATCCTTCGGTAATATCTCCCCAGCCATGTATCGATCCCGGTCCTGTGTAAGCAATCGGGTCGAATGGTGTACGCCAGTTGCCTTCAGAATCGCGACCGCGCATAAATTTAGATTCGGGATCTATAATATTCTGATATGATAACGCACGATTCAGGAAATAATTATAATCATCTTCTTTTCCCAGTTTTTTAGCTGCCATGGCGATACAATAATCGTCGTAAGCATATTCCAAGGTTTTCGATACGGATTCAGGCTCTTTATCGAAAGGTACCCATCCTATTGTTCTATATTCGGGTAAACGGTCATAATTAGGATTCATGGCTGTCGTTTTCATTGCTTCGTAAGCACGCTCGTAGTTAAAGCCTTGTATATCTTTAACAATAGCATCAGCAATAACAGATACGGCATGGTAGCCAATCATGCACCATGTCTCATTTCCATAGAACGACCAGATAGGCAACATACTTTCCACACTTTGATCGTAATGTGCCAGCATCGAATTAATCATATCGGCATTACGAGACGGATTAATCAGATTAAGTAAAGGGTGATGAGCTCTATATGTATCCCAAAGAGAAAACACAGTATAATTTGTAAAATTTTCAGAAGTATGAATATTTGAATCGTGACCTCTGTATTTTTTATCTAAATCTTCGTAAATAAACGGATGAAGCGAAGCATGGTAAACAGATGTATAGAAAGTTTCCATTTGCTCTTTAGTGCCCTTCACCTTGAACTTACTCAGCTCTTTAGCCCATGCCAGTTCTCCTTTTTCTTTTAGTGTACCGAAGTTTTCATTTTTCAGTTCTTTCATATTCCCGAAAGCCCCCGCTGTTCCAGTAGACGAAATAGCGACTTTAACTTCTATTTCTGCACCATCTTTAGCATCGAAATCCATCCATGCCATCAGTTTAGTGCCATAAGCTACACGGTCGCTACGGAAACGTTTTGTATTATAAATTACAGGTTTGCCATCTTGCATAATACCTGAATTGAGGAACGGTTTAGAAAAAGTTGCCGCAAAATAGACATAGCGCTCAGGACCCCAACCATTCACCAGTTTGAAACCGCAAATAGTCGAATCATTTTCTATTCTCACTTGCGACCATGTTGTTTTAAACATCAACACATGCTCAAGATCAATCATAACAAAAGCACTGTCTGTCTTAGGAAATGTAAATTTGAAGATACCGGAGTGTTCGCCTGATGTCATTTCGGCTTTTACACCATAATCCAATAAGTCTACTCCATAATAGTTAGGAGAAGCCCATTCTTGATCGTGACTGTAACGTGAACGATAGCCATCATCCGGTTTGTCATGTGTTCCCGGTTCAAATTTCTTAGTACCTGTTCCCGGTATGAATAAGAAGTCACCAAGATCGGGAATACCTGTTCCACTCAAATGAGTGAGACTGAATCCCAATATTGTCATGTGATTATATTTATAACCCGATGCTGCATCGTAGTAATCTCTATCTGTATCGGGACTGATCTGTATACCGCCAAAAGGTAATTGAGTACCCGGATATACGTTACCAAAGCCCGATGTTCCTACAAAGGGATTAACATAGGCATTGAGTGACAAGTCAGCCGACTTTTCTTCAAAAACTTCCTTGTTTTTACAAGAAAAAAAGAGTAGAGTAGTTAAAACTAAAAATGCAATTTGGAGTAACCTTTTGTTCATAGTTGTTTTTAAATTTGAAATAAAGACAATTATATCTTTCACAAAAAGCGGGAGTAATAGTAATCTACCACTTTCCCCGCTTATCTTGTGTAAAAATAAACAATAAAATCTAAAAATTGCAACGTTTACTCTTTAACCTTAATCTTTATTCCATATGCACAATAAAGTAAGTAGATCATACATATTGTGATAATTAGCAACGAACCTCTCTGGCTACCGAATGCATCTGCACAAATACCCATAATAGGTGGGATAATTGCGCCACCGGCCACACCGGTAATCATCAATCCCGATACCTCATTCGCTTTCTTTGGATAATGTTGCATAGCCATCGAATATATAACAGCAAATATACTGGAAGATGCAAATGCGATGAGACAGACCATAGCCAGTATGAATGGTTGTGAATCGGCGACAAACAATCCGCACATTGCAAACAAAGCAATTATCATATTTATACGAAAGTATGCTTTCTCAGGTACTTTACTTAATAAGAATGCGCCAATAAGTGTACCTATGGTACGTGCTGCAAAATACCAACTTGTGCCATAACCCGCTGCTTCTTTTTCCATACCTAAACGTTCGATCAAAAGTTTAGGTGTTGCAATATTCATCCCTACATCGAGACCAACGATCGCAAGTATTCCAAAAAACAGAAGTAAAATCTTCTTATCGCCAAGTAATGCCAACGTCTGACCAAGTGTAGATGGTTTTTCCTCCGATTTTTCTTCATCTATCTTTATAAAGAATAACCATACAGTCGAAACCAAGGTTACCCCTGCAAAAATAGGGAACATCATCTCCCAACTACCTAAATGCAAAGAGCATGCCCCGGCAATAATAGGCCCAAGAAAAGAAGAAATTGCTTTGATAAACTGACCGGCAGTTAGGCTGCTCGTTAATTTATCTCCTTTTACCACATTCGTCAATAACGGATTCAGCGATACCTGAAGTATTGTATTACCTATCCCCAACAGAGCAAATGCGAGATAGCAAGTCACTTCACTAAAATCTATTACAGGAAGAATCATTCCCATAAAAGTAAACAGCATACTGATCAGCACCGTATTCTTACGCCCTATCTTATTCGTTAACAATGCCGTAGGAACTGACAAAATAAAGAACCAGATAAATACCATCGAAGGTAAAAAGCCCGCTTGCGTTTCCGTCCATCCGAAGTGTTCCTTCGCGTAAGTTACCGAGACTCCGATCAAGTCGCAGAACCCCATGATGAAGAATCCGAAAAGAACAGGCAGTACTTTAGCGTACGATATTTTCTGTGTTTGTTGTATTTCCATAGTATTAGATTTGAATCTTATTATTAGATTATTTAGCTATTCCCCAATTCTTGTTTGGCTCTGCTCCCATTTGTAATTCGAGAATACCACCATTCAATAAATCCTTTGCAGGAAATTTGAATGAATTTAATGTCTCGCCATTCAGTTTGGCAGATTGGATATACTTATTGTTGCGTGAAGCATCTTTTGCTTTTATTACAAACTGTTTTCCACGTCCAAATCTTTCACCCAGATCAATTACTGTTTCTTCGAATAATGGGCTGGCTATCTCGTATACAGGCTCTACGTTTGTACCTCCATCAGTTTGAAACAAGCCAATGGCAGCCATTATAAACCAGGCGCTCATCTGACCTTGATCTTCGTCTCCCAAATAAGCATTTGCAAAATCGTGACCATAGTAACGATCCATAATAGAGCGACTCCAACGCTGTGTTTGCCAAGGTTGATCTACCCAGTTAAACAAGAATGCAAAGTGCATGGATTGCTGATTACCTTGCACTACCGGGAAATCCCAATATTGGTCGCCCGGTGCATTGTAACGCCAAGGCTCACTTGCTTCGAATCCCCAAGTCAAGCGGTCTATAAAGTTTTTCTTGCCAATTACATCCGCTAATGCGGGAACATCTTGCGGAATAAAGAACGTTAACTGCCACGCATTACCTTCTACATAATGATGATTGGCTCCCGATTTGAACGGATCGAAATCTTTCACCCAATTACCATCGCTATTGCGCAAACGGGCATAACCTGTCTCCGGATCAATCGCATTTCGCCACCAGCTACCTCTATCGACAAATACTTTATAATCTGCATCTTTACCCAATGCTTTAGCTAATTGAGAAACAGTCCAGTCGTCGAACGAATATTCCAATGTATTAGAAAAACGTCCTTTGTCGGCAGGCACAAATTTATATTTAAGATAGACTTCCAAATCTCTGTTTCCGGCAAATCCGCCGCCTACGCTTTGAGGTAATGTTGTCTGCATTTTTTTCACCGCTTCGAACATCTTCTCTGCATCATAATTGCGGATTCCCATTTGATATGTACTAACCAGCAATGGGATTTCATGCTCACCTACCATTACAGGAATATACTCCATACCCGCAGGACCTTTAGCCAACCAGCCATTAGCATCGTACATCGCCAATTGAGATTTAACCCAACGGGACGACCATTCGGGCGTTACCAGATTCCAAAGTTGATTCAGATTCCAGAATGTATTCCAAAATGCATCACAACCTAAAGCAACAGCATCAGGATCAGTAAACTTTTGTATTTTCTCCGTAGCATCCACCCATCTGCCATCTACATCGCTAAATGTATTACGGCAATAGGCACGATACATATTTGTATAGAAACGCATCTTTTCGCGCTGATCATTACTTTTTACCGATATTCTAGTCAGAAGATCATTCCATACATTGCGCTGATTATTGCGGACTGCTTCGAAATCCCATCCGAACGGATCGGCAACTTCTTCTTTTAGATTCTTTCTCGCTCCATCTAAATCGACATACGAAATAGCTGCGCGTGATTGAACAACAGAATTGGTACGTGTATCAAATTCTACATATGAACCTACACGCTCAGGATTTTGAGCGATTATCGGTTGATTTTCGGTTAGTTTATCGTTAATCCATCCTCCGAACTTCTTAATATCCTGATCGAATTCGATTACAAAAAATACGATGTAATCCTGATCAGCATCTTCAGACCAAACATTTTTAGATTGTTGTTTACTAAATCCTTCTACTTTACGAGGTCCAACCTGACGAATTTCCGCTTCCAGAATATTGAAATTGTATTCGCATGGTATCTGCAAATCAATCATTATACGAGAATCGGTAGCTTTAGGATACGTATAGCGTTGAAAACTACAACGGTTTGTAGCAGTGAGTTCTGCTTTTATTTTAGAATCGATCAGATCAACTTTATAATAACCTACAGGTGCTTCTTCTGTCGTTTTATCGAATGCCGAACGGTAACCATCGTTTTTCACGAGGCTCGACTGATCTCCTATCTTTGTTTTCAATGGTCCGTTAGTAGGCATTATACCTAATCCGCCCATTGTCCACTCATGAATATGGCTGAATGTACCAATACTTTCGAATGAAGGATCATACCCCGCTTGCCATCCCGCTTTTTGATTGTCAGGACTTAGCTTCACCATACTAAATGGCATCCATGGACCGGGAGCGATCATCCAACGTGAATGCGCTGTTCCCATACGTGTATCTATATAATCGGCAGGAGTTATTGCTCTTTGAGGAGCTCGCTGAACGGTACCACTTTCGATAGGGCGTTTATCTATCAAAACAACGTATTTGCTATCTGTTTTCGATTTAACAGCAGGCATAGGAGCTTCAAGAATGTAGCGCCCTTTCTCCAGTTTTTGTTCTAGAATACTTTTACCATCCAATAGCACACTTACAGTAGGGTTTCCTTCAAGATGTTCTATATCGATCAATAAGGGTTGAGCTTTCACATCCGTTAATTCATAATCAGCAGTTTTTATACTGCGAACATAAGCCGAGTTGTCCACTGCTTGCACTTTTGCGTTAGCAGGTCCTTCCAAGCGTATATCATCAAATGTCAGCCAAGAGCCTTCTAAATTTGTTAGAGTGATTTCATTTCCGCCTTTACGAATAAGATCGGCAGGAAGCGGAATTTCGATCGTATGATTCAGATGCTTATCCGATTTTCCAATCAAAGCTGCTTCACCGTTTCCTTTAGGCAATGCATATTTCCACGATTTACCATTTACCCCTACTCTAAACAATGGCGGTTTTTGGTCACTTGTATCAAGAATATCAATAACTAGTTTCCAATCTCCTTTCGTTGCATTCTCCATTCTAAATAGAATATTTAATACATGGGTACGAATACCGGCTGTACCACTTGTTCCACCCCATTTATCATCAGGTCCGGGTAAAACATAAGGCCAGTCTTTAGCCGGAGTCGATTTGCCGATAAGGAAAAAACGATCTTCCCAACCGAAATCATGAGCCAAGAAGTCTTTATAGGCGTCGGGAGATAAGGTAAATTCGTTCGAACTACCGTCTTTTACTCCCATTTGCCAAACAACATTCGATTTCTGTGCATAGCACATCTGTATGGTAAATGCGAAAAGAAGCAAACTAAGTTTTATGATTTTCATGATAAATACACATTTAGTACAATTATTCTTATCTGATATTACAGTTTCAATCTGATAAATTTATTCTCAAACGGCTTGAATTTAAACTCTTTCAATCCGCTTTGTTCAACTTCTTCTATAGCATTAACAATAGAAAATGTCAGTGGATTTCCATTGCGATCCAAGATACTAAAATTACTTTCCACTCCATCCAACTCCCTAACATTTATCAGAATATATCCATCCTCGATAGAAGGTGTAGAAGATGTCATCAAGAAGTTTTCTTTGTTGATATGGAATGCAGAATAGTCTGCCGCCTTACCATTATCTTTACCCACAGGCATCACTCGTGCATATAGTGGAACACGTGAACTCCATCCAAACTTTGTAGCTTTAGTATTCGACGTATCATCAGAAGAAGTCAAATAATAACTCCAACGGAATTCGCCTTCTTGCGATGCACGGAAATTTGTAGTCCAATAGTTATTCATCACATACGAGAATACGTGAGGTTTTTCATATTCTTTTTTATATTGAAACGGTCCGGTTAAAATAGAACCTAATTGAACCAGTGGAACAATATCGCTACCTACTATAAACTGCGCTTTATCATTTCGGGCAGTCACAAAGTTCTGAACAGTGTTCCAACTTGTAGACGTTCCAGTCAATTGATTTTCGCCAGCAGTCAAGATGCCACCCTGCACATCAAATGCCAATTTAGAATTATCCAGTTTGAATGGGAAAGCAACATAAATAGCTGTAGGATCTGTCTCGGGTAGTCTTTTCATTGCATAAGCCAACTCGATACGTTTTGTATTATGGAACAGACGAACTTCAATTTTCACTCCGAATTTTTCTTCACAGCATCCCGATTTTCCTTCAATATTAATCGTTTGATAAATTGAACCACCAGAGCCTGTATTCACACGGCAATTGGTCAATCCATTGCGTTGATAGTCGGTCACAACATAGCGCTCCATCTGCTGACGGTTATCGAGTTTCTCATATATAAACTCACCTAAACCCCATTCGGAATCAGTGTCAACCATTTCCTTATTAAGCTGCTTATCATACAGGCTTACAATAGCTCCTTTATCAGAATTGACAACCAATCTATAGAATTCATTTTCCAATACACCTATTGCAATATCTTCTATAACAGATGGTTTTTTAGCTGCAGATAACTTAGGTGCTACAGTTTTATCTTCTATAATCTCATACGTGTTATAGCCCATCGCAGGAATATTTTCAGCATAAATAGCATAATATGTTCCTTCGTTACGCGAACGGATAGGTTGCGTTTTTATCGCCTTACCGTCTTTATCTATCAATTTAAAAGGTTTATCGCGAGGAATAACTTCATGATCGATATACATAACAATCATCTCCGAACGCACCCAGCTAAGTGTATTGAAGAACGTAATAGTAGGGTTCTTACCTCTCATCAAATCACCTTGAAGTATACCTCCTGATGTTTCATAAAGCATCTGCGTATTTTTCAAAGCATCCCATACGTAAGCCGATTTTTCGGCCCATTGTATCTGACTATTTTCAGCCATCGGATCGCTAATACTTTCCGCTGCACCAAATGTATGCTCATCATAGAACAGTATATTTTCGTGAATGCGACGAATCTTCTCATGTGTTTGGGCAGGCAATAATAATCCTTTAAGACGAGCCATGGACAATAAGCCTTCTACTGCGATTAAATCAGAATGAGTTTTGCGGGAGGCACCTGTTTCTCTGGCTGCCGAACCGAAACCATCCGTCCACCAGTCGGGATATGCAACACGTTGAGTTTCTATTTTATCTTTATAATTTTCCGTTACATAATCCATAAATTCATGAGCTAAAGAACTTCTGAGTTTAGGGTATGCGTATTTTTCATTCCAATCACGGATCAATCGGCTTTCTACCATCGAAGGAGGCGAATTGTCTGTAAAGTATCCCGAATATTGAACACCGACCGCATCGAACGGATAATCACGATTATCTAAATTCTGCAAATAATAAAATACACGCGGAGCGATCTTGTCGGCATCGCCATGTTCTATACCGAAGAAGTTACCTGTATTATAATGATCGGCACGATAGGTATAAATCGGTTTTCCCGATGGTGATTCCCAACGGAATACAGTTGGTTTATCGAATGGGATCAATGCCCTGTGACCATGCTCTCCCATCCATACATATTTCACACCAAGATCGGGAAGGTAGTCAGCCAAACACCATGCAATACCGTTCACATCGTTTTGCATCGCTGTATATACAGGAATATCGCGTTTCTTAAATTCACGAATAGGTTCTAAGAATGTCTTGAAAGAGTTCTCATCAACAATCTCCGACATGTTGAAAAACATCGCGGCAACCTCAATCTGCCCGTTATCTATGTATTTCTTTAGCTTATTAATCTGTTCCTGCGGACGATTATGCAAATATTCACGCACAGCCCAAGCGGCTTCGCATGTCCAACGGAATTTAGCATCATCGGGATAATTCTCTGTAAGTTCACAATATTCGATAGCATAATCTATATAACGGAGATGCTCCGTTAATATTTCTGTTTGAGGCTTGGTATAACCTATATCGGTATGTGTATGTTGAACAAGATACATTGTCCACTTCTTAACAGGGGCCAGTTTTATTGTGGTAGCATCTACAACTTTCGATTTAGATACAATTTCTGCCAACACATTTTTATCAGCTGTTGCTTCCGGAACTGTCATTTCCAATGTATTTACACCTTTATTCAGTTTGTAGTTAGCGGTAGGAACACCTTCCATTTTGACACTTACAGTCTGAGGTTTATTATCCCAATTAACTACATAAAGTTTTAAAGGTTGACGGAGTTCTTTATTCTTACCATATATCAAAGCAGGAATAGCTGTTGTACCGAAAAGAGTAACACTCTTCGTTGGTTTTGCTAAAACTACTGATTTGTCGGCTGACAATTCAATATTATCGAAAGCAAGCCAACTACCGTATTCGTTACGGATAACGAGTGTATTATCGCCTTGCTTCAAGACATTAGCAGGGATTGCGACTTCGACAAACAGGTCTTTTGAATTGATCTTCTTATCAGACAAAAAGCCATTATTATTCCCTTTAGGGCTCTGAACCTTTACTGAATAACCATTTACATTTACCTCTAACAACGGTGATAATGTATGTGTTTCTAATATATTAATCCGAAGCTTTGCTGTAGTATTTCCCTGCACTTCTCCGAGACCAAAGCGAATAAAAACCTGATTGGTGTTTCCAGCCCACGAATCGTTAAGACCCGGAAGAAAAAACGGAAAATCCGAATCCTTATTTGTTCCCACTTCATAGATTATTGCTCCATCTTTGTAGGTGGTTGCAAAATCTCTATACTTAGCATCATACAGCGCAAATTCTTGTGCGCTCTTATCATTTTTCCCTATCTGCCAGACAGAACGATAAGCATTTTGTCCCTTAACCTCGTTTACGAAAACGAGGCTAAGGAACAGAATAATACAAAAACTCATTTTATTTCTCATAGTTTTTGATTTAAGGCCAAACAATTAAGGTTGGAAAATCCAATTAATTGCAAGCAAATAATATAATATTAAAAACACTTGTATTACGAATATTTATCGGACCAAAGACATAACCATCATGGCTTTCTCTTTTCCATTATTCTTTATTCTATAGCTTTCTGCAGCAGCAGGGATCACAAATGTTTCGGCATAATTGAAATTATGAACCATTCCATTTTTAGTCTCTATTGTTACAGAATTACCCTCCACCATCATCCATACATGACATTTATTATTATTTTCCATCGTAATTTCTTCATCAAAAGAATATCGATATATATCGTAAAAATGCTCTGCATGTGTAGGCAGCTTCTCTAGGGTATAATCTTGTGTTTGTTGTATTATGGTTGGGTGCGATATTAATTCTTCTTCTACTAATTTACCCTTACGTTCGAAATTCACATTCTTCATGCCATGATCGATATTGATAGGACGTGGACGACCATCGAGGTCTAAACGTACCCAATCATACATTTTGAAGGTGAATATATATGGTGCACTGCTTATTTCGAGCACAAAGTTATCTTTTCCCGAGGCATGGATTGTTCCGTTAGGGATAAGATATAGGTCATGCTTCTTCGCATCAAATTTCTGAACATATTTCTCGATATCAATCTCCTTAGCTGTTGCTTCACTTGTTTTAAGTGCGTTGTGAAATTCTTCGGGGTCGATATCCTCTTGGAATCCAAGATAAACATGAGGCTCATTTTTGCAATCAAGAATATAATACGTTTCATCCTGAGTGAAAGGCATACCAAATTCTTCTTTTATATACTCGGGTCTTGGATGGCATTGAACAGATAGATTTCCGCCGTCGAATGTATCGAGAAAATCGAATCTGATAGGAAAATCATATTTAAATCTCTCGGCGCAGTCACCAAGAACATCTTTATAACTATTGAACATAAGGAAGTCGAATGAAACTTCGAGACGGTAACCGTCACTATCGAAGAGTAAGCCATTTTCGAGCACCATCAGTTCGAAAGACCATGCCAGATTAGGAACATCTTTATTCAATCCTTCGATTTTCTCTTTCATCAACGATCCGCCCCATGCTCCCGGCTCGAACCAAGGACGAACGCGGAACAGATTTTGCCCCATAGATGATAATCCTTTTCGCAAATCATCTCCCGACATATATAAATAATCATCCGGACGTTGCTCATCTACAATCAAGTCGATAGATGGCAAAACACTACACTTATGATGATTAAGTACAATCCAATCTGCAAAATAGAAGCGTTTGTACATTATTCTATTGTCTTCCGTCTTATCAGCTCCGAGGTTGAACGCCTTTCCTGCTCTCATTCTGAATTGCAATTCATTCTTAGGAAGGTCTACATAAATCAAAGGCCCATTCCATCCTGCGAGTGTGGCTCCGCAACCAATAATAATGTTAATATCTGAATCCTTATCGGGTTTTATCTCTTTTAGCTTATCAGCATCAAACCAATCGATCAGACTTTTATCTGTTACCTTACCAAAGATAGAATCCTCTTCGCCCATGTAAGGTTTCAGCATTTCTGCGATATATTCCGGGCTGTGCATGGCAGCTTCGACATGAAACCATGATGCTTTTTTTCCTGCTTTACGGAGTTCTGCATCTATATTTTTCACAAAATCATTCCAAAATACACCGACATAGCCATCTATTACCACAGTTTTGTGTAGCATTATCCAAGATGCAAGGCCTTCACTACCTTGTTTTATCTTCCCGTTTCCAATCGGAAATCCCGGATATATATCATATGTACCTTGTGTTGTAGGTGTAGCCTTTTCAGGCATCAAAAATTGTGTTGTCTTTCTTTTCACGTCCGCTTTCTCTTTTATAATATTATCTGTTTGTTGTTTTATAGCCATGGCTGCACCAACAATTGGCGCTTTATCTTCAAGCTGAGCTATTTTAATTTCAATATGTTTAAATCCTTTATTCGCTAAGTTTGTTTTCAATTTATCCAGAAACAGATCTTCTGATTTAGCAATATTCCCTCCAATGATAAGTACATCAGGTTGAAAATCGAAAAACCAAGGAGTCATAAAATCGGCTAAATTATTAGCAAATTCATCGAATATGGCGAGTGCATGTTTATCGTTATTACGGGCAGATACTGCAACTTCCTTTACACCTTTCACTTCTATTCCTGACTTCTGATTATAAGCAGAAGCAAACCAACGAGTCGAAAAGCAATCGTCTGCTATTTTATCCCCAAATGGTATATTATATAAATATCCATTCTCGGGAATACCATTACCTGCAACTGTTTGAGGAATACCACCTATTAAAAATGTAGAACCAAAACCTGTACCTAAAGCTAACAATATTGTTTTCTTACTATTCTTGGCTGCACCCGAAAAATATTCACCCAAAGCAAAACCTGTGGCATCGTTGTTGAATATTATCGGTTTACTTTCATCGGGGAAGACCTTTCTGAAAGCTTGCTTTACATTAAGACCAAATATCGATTCAAATTTCTGAACCCCTTCTATTTTAGAAATACCATTTTGATAATCGAATGGACCGGGAATAGCAACTCCGATACCGAGCACTGCATCTTCGGATACTGTATTTAGCATATCCTGTATAGCTGATTGCCAACCGGAAATAATTTCATCGGCTGTGCCTTTCGAATCTATTTTACGATCATATATATTGTCGTCCGCAATCTGTCCTGTTATATTATCAACAAATGCAGCAGAAATATGTGATCCTCCAATATCAAGTCCCAGATAATATTTTTTCATTCTTATAACTAATAAAATACACAATCAATATGTACATACATATATACATTAACAAAGAAAGTAATATTATTCGGAATACCCAAAATATAATCGCATTTTTTAATTAACAAATCAGATCAAAAGAAAAATAGCCTTGGGTAGCATATCAACCCAAGGCTATTTATTATATAATAGAATACAAATTACATATCACTGAATCATTTGGCTCTATCTCCGACCAAAACACCGGAAGTGCACCAATAGCTAATGCTCGAACCTGACGGATCTCCCACAGGAATTGCAACTCGAACTTGGTGTTCACCTGCTTTCACACTTCCCAAATGAATAAAAACAGGACAACTCACAGCTCCGGGACACCAACCAGAACGGCTCAAGTCGGAAGATGATAAACCATTAGCAAAATTGCCGGATGCCGGACTTAGACCACGATAACTTGCGCAATCTTCGCGCCATGGTGTATAAGCCATAATACGTGTACCATCCATAAATATCTCGTTTAGTTTAGGATTGAACTCATCGCCACCACTCCAGCCACCATGCCCTGTCGATATATAGCGGATATAAGCATTCTCTAAATCGACATCGGTTTTGAAATTAACTGTAAGAGAATCATTCCTAAACATTCCCCCGGGATATGCCTGACCTCCCATCTCCAATATATTAACAGTCGTAAAAAGAGGATAAATCTCTTTCTCTGCCTCTCCTTTGCCTATAGGATAATATTTTATTTTTAAAGACACATTATGTCCGTTTTCCGAATAATTACCAATCCATGCACCAACCCATACTTCACCTTTCAATTGCTTAGCATAGTCTGTCACTTCTTGCTTAAAAACAATTGAATCGGGCCAATTAAAATCGGCAACCTCAATATGATTAAAACCTCTTACACCAAATGAGGTATAAAACCGCATTAATTCCAATGGAGGAAGATAATCCGATGTAGCAACCATTCCTTCATAGGTATCACCATGCTTATCTGCATACTTAGGCAATGCGTCTTTCCCTTTCAGCAAACCATCTAAAAATGATTGTTTACGATCAGTCGGAATCACAAATACTGTACCCGTACGGTCATATGCATCACCTTCGGAATGTTGTGCCAGTTCTGTAAAGATGGAGTAGGTAGAATTATCTTCGAGTAATTTTACCTTTTTCAATACAATAGACCCATTGGCAAATTGCATTACTTCTGTATCATTTAATACCTGAAGTTTAGGAATATCTCTAAAATAAATACTTTGATTACTAAACACATCAACCGATATAACCCCACTTTGCTGTATCTTATAATTGAATGCAGATGCTTTCAGGTCTTCCCCTTCTAATACAGGCAGCAAGCTCACTTCATTTTTAAGTAATTCTACCTTAGATGCTTTTTCAATACTTTGACCATTACGAACGACCTTTAGCACCACACCGTCGGGAATAGCAACCCCCGGTTGCATAGAGCCTTTAACCCCTAATTCGGTAGTATACCATACTTCCAATGTATTCGAATTGATAATGGTCTTTACTTTTTTACAATTATAGCCTGCAATCACTTCGGTTTCAGACTGGGGTGTCAACTTATCATTCAAAACAAAGGTGCGGGTTGTAAATATCTCCTCCCCATTCAGTTGGGCGACCTTAATCTCTTTATTCAAATTGAAATCGAGATAAGTCTGCTGAACAGGCGCATTTGCATTCCTGCGTCCCCCTTGAGTTAATATTTTCGCAACATTATTAGATATTTCCATCACAGTATGAAAGGAGGTATCTATCTGATTGTTGAAACTTCTCTCATAAGTAATGCGTACAGTTTTAAAATCTTTTTTAGATACTGCCTGCATATACGACACAAGGCAGAATAGTAGAGCCAAAAATATACTTCTTTTCATCAGTTTAATATGCTTTATTTGGTTTTAAATTTACTATAGTTCCTGTTTTTGCACTTTCACGTGCGGCATCCAATATTTCAACGACAATCAGGTTATTCTCCAGTGACGACAAATCATATGCACTAACCTTTATGTCTCCTCTAATTACTGCTGCAAAATATTGAAAAGGATCATTGTATGGTGCCGGCAAAGCAGATAGTTTTTCAGATGTTGTTTTTCCCTTAGGTAAACGAAATGAGATATTATCAGCATCGAGAGCCTTCACATATCCTGTCGCCCCATACACTTCCATATCTTTACGACCAAAAGGCCAATTCCACGAACCTTGTATAATTGCCTGCGATTTTGGATATGCAACAACAATAGTCGCTTCGTCATCCACCTTCGGATAAATATCCGGTTTTATCTGTTGTAGTGTAGCCGATACAGAAAGAGGACGCTCGTTTTTCATCAACCATGTCATAAGGTTAGCTCCATAGCAACCAAAGTCTACCACTGCACCTCCACCATTTAAGACAGGATCGGTCAGCCAATCGAGAAACTCTATATTACAACCAATTTCTTTAGGTCCTTCGTGCCCATCGCAAATAATTACTTTGCGAATATCACCAACCGCATGTTGCTTATTAACCATATCATAAACCTTATGATTGCTTGCATACCATGTAGTTTCATAATTTGTCAGTACTGCTGTTTTATATTTATCTGACAGTTTTGCCATTTTCTCGGCGTGTTCCATATTAACAGCCAAAGGCTTTTCGACCATAACGGGAATACCTTTTGGCAAACATGCTTCTACTGTACTTAAGTGCTCATAAATGGAGTTAAATGCCATTACACCTTCGGGCTTGGTTTTTGCAATCATTTCTTCAACAGTGCTATAAACAATACTCATATCGAAACCGTATTGTTTAGAATATCGCTGAGCTAAATCCAGATTACTTTCGGCAATACCTACTATTTGTACAGGAGCATTCACCTTATTTATATTCTGTAGAAGACCATGCACATGTGCATGAGTTAAGCCATCTATACCTATATGGACTGGCTTATTTTGAGCGGAAGTAGAAATTGAAATAACACCTATTAAGAAGACGAGAGAGAATAATTTTTGAAGTATTTTTTTCATGGCAAATATATTTTCGGTTATTTTAGCGCATTGTTATTCAAAAATTTAAGATAGTTCAACATCGCTTTTATGTCGAAATAAGAATATTCTTTAGGCAAACTTTCTTTTATCGGACCAAGTGGTGAATTTAAAGAAAACTCTTTTAATCGAGGCTCTAAATATTGTTTTTTTTCTTCCGAAATCAATTGAGTAATTTCGACCTCTCCTGTCAGGATAAAACTAACCAAATGATTTTCTATAGTCACAACTGTCAGGTTACGTTCCGCAGCAACGTCTTTTATCGATTTACCATCAATAAACATAGACAAAGTTAAGCGTTGACTATCCCCTTTCTGTGGTTTTGTTTTCGATTCTTTCTCCGGTAATTTGGGGGCTTCTGGTAATTCCGATTTAGGAAATACAAGATCAGCCGTCAGATTAATATCGCCATAATAGACATTTTCGAGTTTTGCAAGAAAGTTTGTTATAGTTATCTGAATATCTGTTGCTTTACGCAAGTACAGCTTCACTTTAGAAGCATTCTTTAGTCCGCTTAAATGTTCTTCGAGAGGAAGAATTATTTTGTTCTGTATATCATTATGGAAATAAAGTACTGCCTTCTGAACACGGTCTTTCAATCTGGTTACATCAGGATTCGGCATAGACAGCATCTTATCTAACTCTTTACGAAAGTTACGGGCTATATCTTCCTGTTCTATCACTTTATTGCACAATTGTGATATCATAGTCCGCACTTCCTCCTGATTCGGAATCTTCTTTTCTGATGCCAATTCGTAAAATGCCCGAAGGCTTCGCACCATTGGCGACCAGTCGAATGTTTTCTTTAGTCGTTGAGCTGTGTATCGAGGTTTTTCGTCATCAAGAATACTTTCCAAGAAGTCGAGATTTTTCTCCTCATTAGTAAAAGCCAGAGCCTCTTTGTCTGTTTGGATGCTGCTACTCGTAATACGTGAATAAAACACAATGCCATCAAGAGTAGTACAGCGACTGAGAGCCACATACACCTGTCCTGCGGCAAAGGCTTGCCCTGCATCTATTACGACCCGATCGAAAGTCAATCCCTGACTCTTATGTATGGTAATCGCCCATGCCAGACGAATTGGATATTGAGAAAATGCTCCTAATTCCTCTTCCTCTATTTCACCCGACTCGTTATTGAGCGAGTAACGGACGTTACGCCATGTTTCTTGCTCCAGTTCCATTTCGGAGTCGTCATTGAAACGAACGAATATTTTATCTTTTGCCAGATAACTGACCGTCGCCAGTTTACCATTGTAATAACGTCTGCTTTCTCCTGCATCGTTACGTATAAACATTATTTGTGCACCGAGTTTCAGGGTAAGATTCATTTCTGCCGGAAAAGCATTTTCTGCAAAATCGCCACTCACGTGCCCTTTAAAAACGAAAGTCTCATCGGTTAAGCGAACTAATTCTTCATTGTTTATCTTATCGGCTTTATAATTATGGGTACAAAGCGTAACATATTTATCATCTTCCGACGGTCTGAAAGTCGGATTGTAGCGTTGATTGAGAATATCTAAATCCTGACTGGTAGTACAGTTGTTGCGAATACGGTTCAGTATACCGATAAATTGCTGATCGCTCTGTCTGTATATCGTTTTCAGTTCGATATACAAAGGCATATTATCGTTCAGCACCTGTGCATGAAAGAAAAACGGAGAGGCGTAATATTCTTTCAACTGTTCCCATTCAGCTTGTTGAACAACGGGCGGTAATTGAAACATATCGCCGATAAATAACATTTGCACTCCGCCAAAAGGTTCCTGACGGTTACGATAGCGACGCAACAAATGATCTATCGCATCCAGCATATCGGCACGGAGCATACTCACTTCGTCGATGATAAGCAAATCGAGCTCGCGCAACATCTCAATTTTCGACTTTCGCAATTTGAAATGATATTCGAGTTTCTTTTTCCCTTCGAAGTTTGGTATAAACGGTTCGAAAGGGAGTTGTAACAGAGAATGTAATGTCACCCCTCCTGCATTAATTGCAGCGACTCCCGTAGGTGCGGCCACAATTACATTTTTATCTACATTCTTGCGAATATGATGGAGAAAGGTGGTCTTCCCTGTACCAGCTTTACCTGTCAGAAAAACAGATTGCGAAGTATTGCTAACAATATCGGCTGCGAGTGTGAATATTTTGTTCGGTGTGTCAAATTCCATTTTGCTCTTTTCTTTCTACAAAATTAGCCAAAAAATACAAGATTAAGGTCACAGACCTGTTTATTATCCATCCATGCACGCAGCCCTTTTTAATCTCCACAAGGAAAACCTCTTACTTAGGTCGATCGGAGAGGGTAAACATGCGGTATTCAATATGTTATTTTACTAAGATATAACTTTTCCGCAAACTGAATAGGTAGATTGCAGGTATAATTATTATCACAAATTATACTTACTACTAAGTAAATAATTATATATTTGCAGAATGAAAGATACCAGAAGTGAAATAGTGCGCCTAGCAAGTGAATTGATACGATCTGTCGGTTACAATGCCTTTAGCTATACAGACATATCGAAGCAGCTCAATATAAAAAATGCTGCAATACACTATTACTTTCCTGCAAAATCGGATCTTGGCATCGAAGTCATCAAACAAAACTCATCTTATTTCACCAAAAGAATAGAACGGTGGAAAAATTTAAGTAACAGGAAACAGTACGTAAATTATATTACGATGCACGATGGTTTTATAGATACTTACTGGACATGCATTGTCGGCTCGCTTGCACCCGCTTACGATACTCTCCCCGAAAATATGCAAAAAGAATTACAGAAATTAGTCGATCTCATTATCGATTGGCTGACAGATATATTAATGAAAGGGAAAGAGAATGGAGAGCTTATTTTCAGTGAACCTCCCAGAACAAAAGCCTATATGATTCATTCTGCTTTACTTTCGTCCCTACTTATGAATAAAGTTTTGAGAAACGATGTATATAAATCTATACAGGAAGGTTTATTAAACATCTAAAAAAATTTACACCGGACACTTACTTACTGGTAAGTATATTTCAACTAAATAATCAATTGTATTAACCAATTTATCATAAAAATGAACGCAACAATAACTTCAATCGGTATTTATCATCCCGAAAAAGAAATACTTAATTCTTATTTCGAAAGCTATCTCGAGACATCCGATAAATGGATAAAAGAAAGAACAGGAATCGAAAGACGATTTTATTCAGCCCCGAACGAATATACAAGTGACATGTGTGTAAAAGCTGCACAGAGCCTGTCTCAAAACTACAACAAAGACTTGAGTGATATCGATTTCGTTATCGTGGCCACAAGCACTCCCGATCAGGCTATGCCAAGTGTAGCGAGCCAAGTACAATCACGATTGAAAATCCCACATGCCGGAACTATTGATATTTCGAGTGCATGTGCCGGATTTGTGAATGGAATTATTCTGGCTAAGGGATTAATTGCTTCGGGAACACATAAAAAAATTCTGGTATTCGGTGCAGATACTTTATCTAAAGTAACCGATTTCACCGACAGATCGACATGTATCCTTTTCGGGGACGCGGCAGGAGCTGTTATAGTAGAGGCGTCGGACGAGAATTACCTGTTTAATACAATAACAGGAACAGACGGCGATTATGGAAAAGATTTATATCTGGCGAATCAGGAAGCCCCAATAAGTGGTATGGATATAATTGCAAATAACAAACTCCATCAAAACGGGCGGGTTGTCTACAAATGGGCTATACAAACCCTTAGCAATGGGGTGAAAGAATTGGCGGAAAAGAATAATACAACATTAACCGATGTAGATTACCTGATTCCGCATAGTGCAAATTACCGATTGCTGGAAGCTGTTTTCAGCGAGCTTAACGTTTCTATGGATAAGTGCTTAGATAGTGTGAGATTGTATGGAAATACATCTGCCGCATCGATCCCATTAGCATGGTACAATGGAATAAGGGATGGCAAAGTCAAGCTGAAAGATAAATTGATGCTTGTCGGTTTTGGCGGCGGCTTCACTTATGCAGGAATCTATATACAGAATAATATAAAATAATTATCGATGTATTATGTTACGCTAAGAAGCTAAAATCCTAAATCACTCTTTGTCATATCGATACACAGTGAGGGATCTGTCTATTCTATAATAAGGAGTAGCTGAGATCCCTCACTGCGTATCGGGATGACAGAGGGTGGTTTAAAAATTAAAACAAACTCTATACATTATTTTAATAAATATGCAAGCTCTACATTATGCTATAAAACGGCGCGTCAACTTGAAGCATGCCATTGCACGAACGATCAGATAACTGATAAGGAAAGATGAACATGCCATACCAATAATTCGTACAAACGCAGGTAATGAATGTACCATCTCGAACAAATCATACGCTACCTGTACAAAAACAAAATGGCACAGATATACACCGAATGTGAGTGACGCCACACGCGATAATCGGGCAGAAGACGGAACTTTTATTTTTTGCACAATGACAAACACAGGGAATGTCATCATAAAGACATTAATACCGGCGAAATACCATACGATTTCGAGATTTGCATAATTGCCCGGAAAATATTTCTGAGTCTGGATAAAGCCCAAAAATGTAATCAGAAAGCCAATCAAGAACATAGGAATCGTAATACTTAATGTTTTTTTCCAACTCCAGCTAATCGGATGTTTAACCAGATAATAGGCTAAAACTAAATAACCGATAAATCCCGAAACATAATAAAAAGTACCATAGTCGTTCCAATCGCAAATACCGAGAAGCCCCATATTACCAAAATTTCCTGTATAGCCTAAGAATGGAGCAGCCATTTTCAGGTATGGAAGGACTAACGAGATTCCCCAGACAAACAAAAAGAGTTTTATTTCTTTTTTAGTTGCCTGCTGTAACCATACCCCAAGAATCGGGATAACCAGATAAAGCCCTATTAACATATAAAGATACCACAGGGGGATAGTATCAAAATTAAAATTGAAAATAAAAGTATATAGTTTGCTTAATGTAGCTTTTAGTGTATAACCATCCATCATAATACTCGGATTGGCAGTAGACGGATTGATAAAATTTAAATAAATAAAAAACAGGATAGGTAAAACTATCGACCAAAAAATAAGAGGCACAACAATACGCCCGATACGTTTTTTATAAAAATCGAGCATACCTATACGCACAGGGAAAAGCAAGACACCTGTCATCATTACAAATAAGGGTACGCAACAGCGAACAAGGCTGCCAATGGAAACACCAGTCAGAAAAGAATTACGATCTGTTTCGAATTGAGCCACGAAGGGGTCACAACAATGAGATAAAACGACCAGAAAACAGGCAATAATACGCAATAGGTCTATCCAACCTATACTTTCTCTCTTTTTAATTTCCATACTATTAGTAAATGATTAACTATATGCAAAAGAAACAACCAACCAGTACTTTGCTAATCAATGTATATATCGGATACTTTTGCATAACTAATTTCAATATCTGCCTCAACCCAAATTCTATCTTCAAAATCATACAACTTAGTCGATAGATTTACTTGAAAAGAGTTCTCATCAATCCTCGAAGCTGAATTAATTACTCCATACTCTGAATGATAATCAGGATTATTATCTATAACTTCTATTTCATTATTAGGTTTAAGATTATAAGAATAGTTGATAAATTGCTTCATATAATACATTAATACAGGATTACCTTCATCCTCATTGAGGAGAATCTGATAAGGATAATTAAATGCAATTAATCTAGCATCATTCGATTGTTCGGGCAAAGGTCTGACCTCTGCAAAACTCGGAAATGAATTAAAATTGTAGAAATTAGATATAACCTCTCCGTTAAAAGCATGACGACTAGATATTTCCATTAAAACATTGTTCGATTTAATCCCATCGTTATTCATATCAATTGGTATAGACGACTCAATAGCAGTAATCTTATAATAACCTGCAAATTCATCAATAACGACTTGATCTTTATTATCATCACTACAAGAAATAAAGAATGCAGCAAATAAAATAATTACAGATGAGAATTTTATAGTTTTCATAGATTTTGATATTTATGTATTGTTAGAATATCTATTTTTTCATTTCATCTCCCCATATTCTCTAATTTTATCCTCACAAATCTCCTTTACAATATCCCGCAATAATTCAACTTTAGGAATTAGAGCATCAATATCTTCTTTAGTCACCAGAAAATTCGGATTATATCTAGCTTCGACATAAGCATCTTTTAGCAAGGTGAACAGCCGTTTTTCTTCGGCAGTGTGTCGGGGAAAAACTTGTAACAACTTATCCGAATGCCTTTTTACGGATGAAGATAGCTTTGCCAAATTATGTTGTTTGTTGCTCCTTAATGTAAAGGATAAGCGAATTGCATAGTAGTAATTTTCACAAGCTTGATGAAGATTGAATGAAGCCATCGCATATTCATTTTTATCATACATGAATACAGCTTGTTCTAGAAATAAATTTCCTCGATGAAACTTCTCGTCAAAATACTCATGAGCCTGTTTTTGTATTTCATCAAAGTTCAGCTTTCTTCTTCGGGCTAATTTATACTTACCGCTGTCGTAAAGGACTATACCTTCCTGCTTGATTTGGGTATGAAAATACCTGCCTTCTTCGAGAGCTTTATTTAAGATTTTAATATCGTCATTGATAAACTGTACGGGGGTTTGATGGTCGGGGTCTTTGTAGTAGAGATCATCTATATTATCGAGTATGTTCCCGGCTTTTTTGTCACTTATGCCACTTGTGATAACATAAATATCATAGTCCGACATAAACGAAGTAGGAATACCAAATTCGACCCGCTCGTCATATTCTACATATTTACCTGTAGCATAACTTCCGTATAAGATAATCATTTCCGTTTGCGGAATCCGTTTGTTGATCTCTTTTACAAGGAAATATAAATCTTCCTGTTTACGCTTGGGTAAGTATGTGATTGACTTCTTCATCCTATTAATATTTTACAACTTCAAAGATATAAACAAAAAGGTCTGTGACCTTAAAGATATGAAAAAAGAAAAAATAGCTGTTAACATTTTAGATGAAATTGTATATTTGCATTTACATCCTGTTTTTATACACATTGTTAGTCCGTACAAAGTGAATAAGATAGAGAAGACAGGGATATAAATAATTCAGTTCTATTATTATTAATACTAGCTTGATTAAATAATCAGGCTTAAAAACGGACATATATGACTCTAGAAAACTTTATAGAATTAATCGGATATGCTTGTTCTACATTAAAACTTTCGCACACCGACATACAAACCGAGTATTCAGATTACCCTATCTGTATAACAAATTATGTTGAGAAAGGAATCAATGATAAGAATATCGAAATAAGATTTGATGGACACAGTGCCTCACTTTCGGCTTTTTTCAACGATAAAGATGTATGCGATTTTGTAATTTTACATCCCGATAAGATTGAGAATATAGATCAGATCCTTTCATATCTATCTGAAAATTACAAATATGACTTTCTGAAAAGCTGTTGGATAATATCCAATTACAAAATTGGATTAGACGAGATGGAAGGAGGGATCGTTTTCAAATTTTGTTGACATAAGCCTCTATCACCCTTTTAAGCATAGATTACTACCCAGATATATATTTATATATTCATTCGGACAAAAAAGAAGGACTAAAACGAGATTTCATTCTCTATTTTAGTCCTTTTGTCTTGTATCCAACTGATTATTAGTTGACTTTGCGGAAGCGGGGGGATTCGAACCCCCGGTACAGTTACCCGTACGTCAGTTTAGCAAACTGGTGGTTTCAGCCACTCACCCACACTTCCAAGACCACAAAAAAGCATCATTTTGCTCAATTGCGATGCAAATATAATCGTTTGTTTTGATTATACAAACAGTTTACGCCTTAAATAGCTTTTTCTTTAATCAAATATTCGGCTATCTGTACTGCATTAAGGGCTGCACCCTTCTTTATTTGATCTGCAACTACCCAGAACGTCAAGCCATTCGGGTTAGAAATATCTTCGCGAATACGGCCTACATATACAGGGTCTTTTCCTTCGACAAACAAAGGCATCGGATATTCTTTTTTCGACGGCTCATCTTGCAAAACAATACCTTCTGCTTTTGCAAAAGCTTCGCGGGCTTCCTGCGGAGAGACAGGTCTTTCTGTTTCTACCCAGATAGCTTCGGAATGCGAACGCAAAACCGGTACACGGATACATGTTGCACTCACTTCGATATCCGAATGCATTATTTTTTGAGTCTCGTGATACATTTTCAATTCCTCTTTTGTATATCCGTTATCGGTAAATACATCGATCTGAGGGATCAGGTTATATGCTAGCTGATAAGCGAACTTATCTACTGTCGCTTCATCTTTATTCGCCAATTGCTTAAACTGGCTGATCAGTTCGTCCATAGCAACAGCACCGGCTCCCGATGCAGCCTGATAAGTGGCCACATGAGCACGTTTGATATGAGAGATTTTCTCTATCACGTCCATAGCAACAACCATTTGTATAGTCGAGCAATTTGGGTTTGCTATAATTCCTTTCGGGCGAACCTTTCCATCCTCGCCATTTACTTCGGGCACAACCAACGGCACATCCTTATCCATACGGAAAGCACTCGAATTGTCTATCATTATTGTGCCATGCTTGGTAATAGTAGAAGCAAACTCAACAGAAGTACTTCCACCTGCCGACGTAAAGGCAATATCTATTCCTTTAAAATCGTCGTTGTGCTTGAGTTCCTTTACTGTATATTGCTTACCACGAAAGTCGTAAGTTTTACCTGCACTACGGGCAGATCCAAATAATACCAGTTCCTCAATCGGGAAATTACGCTCATCTAAGACACGAAGAAATTCTTGTCCTACAGCTCCACTCACACCAACAATAGCAATTTTCATTTTCTAAATTAATATAGAGTAATATGTTTATAATAAAATAACGCTGCCAATCGAAAGAAAAGCAGCGCTTGCAAAGATATAAATTTATCAGCTATCTAGCATTCTTTCAATTCAATTTGTTACTTTTTCACAAGTAAAACAACATTTTCGACATGGTGCGTATGCGGAAACATATCCACAGGCTGCACCTTCTCCACTTTGTACTTCGCATCCAACAACGATAAATCGCGAGCCTGCGTCGCAGGATTACAGCTCACGTAAACAATACGGTCGGGCTCTGCAAACAGAATAACATTCACCACATCATCGTGCATACCTGCACGGGGAGGATCGGTAATAATAACATCGGGGCGACCATGTTCGTTGATGAAATCCTGAGTAAGAATATCCTTCATATCGCCTGCATAGAAGAGCGTATTATCGATATTATTGTTCTCCGAATTTACCTTTGCATCTTCGATCGCATCTTCGACATACTCGATACCTACTACTTTCTTAGCCTGACGAGCCACGAAATTGGCAATAGTGCCTGTACCTGTATAAAGGTCGTAAACAAGCTCATTACCCGTCAAACCGGCAAAATCTCTTGTTATTTTGTATAGATTATATGCCTGCTCGCTATTTGTCTGATAGAAAGACTTTGGCCCTATCTTGAATTTAAGACCTTCCATCTCTTCATATATATGATCGTTGCCTCTCCAAGTCAGCACCTCCTGATCAGTAATTGTATCATTCGCTTTCTGATTGATAATATATAGTAACGACGTTATCTGTGGAAACTGATCGGCAATAGCTTTTAGCAAATCCTCACGTTGATCTTTATCGTCATCATAAAACACAACGATAAGCATCAGTTCGCCTGTTGTAGATGTACGTATAACAATGTTACGCATCAGTCCGCCCCTATTGCGAAGATCGAAGAACGAATATCCTTTATCGTAGCAATACTGACGAATAAAATTGCGTATATCATTCGACACGTTATCTTGTAACCAGCACTTATTAATATCCAATACTTTATCGAATGCCCCGGGAATATGAAACCCTAAAGCATTCATATTCATATCTGCAAAATCACCCGCAGCACGAAGCTGCTCTAAAGTCAGCCATTTCTTATTCGAGAAAGTAAATTCCAACTTATTACGATAGAACTGCGTTTTCTCCGAACCTAGTATAGGCATTATCTCGGGCAAATCGACCTTACCTATACGTGTAAGGTTGTCAGTCACCTGTTTTTGCTTAAATTTCAATTGTTCTTCATAAGGAAGTATCTGCCATTTGCATCCGCCACAAGTACCGAAATGTTCGCAAAAAGCATCGACACGCATATCCGAATATTTCTCGAAACGAAGAACCTTGCCTTCTGCATAATTCTTTTTCCTGCGATTCAGTTGCAAATCGACAATATCGCCGGGCACAACAAAAGGAACAAAAATGACCATGTTGTCCATCTTTGCTATTGCCTTTCCTTCTCCAGCTACATCTATTATTTCTACATTTTCTACAATCGGATTGTCTTTTTTCTTCCGTGCCATTGATATTTCTTTAGTTTTTTAGATGGTGCAAAGATAATTAAAAAAGATACTGCTGAATGCATAAAGATTCAACAGTATCTAAACTATAAATATTGTAGACGATTCTTAGTCCTTTTCTTCTTCTAATTCTTTCAATTCATCTAAGCTTTTGAGTATCGAATTAATATTCTTATCGTATATTTTCTTGTATTGCCAGAGAACTCCCGTTATACATAGCAAAAACACACAACCCAGAAAAACCCATAAAAAGACAGGAGCATTTAAAGATGCATAAACAATAGCACAAAGAATAAATAGAATCGGTATTATCAGATACATCATAAATTTTTCACGCCTGATATAAAGATTAAACCTATTAGTACACAAAACATTATGTTTAATATCTTTATTTAAATCAATTTTCATCAATAATCGTAATTTTATAACAACCCAAACCAATACTAAAACACAAATAAAAAGAAGAAAACACATAAAGTGAGTATAAAGCTCTGAAATTTTAGAGCTCTCTATTACATATACAATAAAAGGTAAAAAAAGTAATATAACAACAAGCCCAAGCATCTCCATATTTACAAGCTTATTCAACGACTTACTTGTTTTCTCTTGTAGCATTTTTTTTATTATAGTTTCTTTAAGCATCTCCTGTTTTTCAAGTTTTTCAGTCAATGCCTGCCAACTATTTTTCAATTCATCCATTTCCATAATTTCAATACATTAAAGATTCGACATTTGTTTCAGTTTTTCTTTGGATCGTTTGAGCTTTGTGGCCACATTACTTACTGTCAATCCTGTTATATCAGCTATTTCCTGATATGATTTTTCTTCGAGATAAAGCAAGACGATTGCTTTTTCCATTGTTTTTAATTGATGAATAAGGCGATACATCTCTTTTATTTGCTCACTCATATCCTCGGGGGCGGGCAAAGATTCGTATAGAGCCGAAGCAGACATTCCTTTAGGCTGACGGGTTTCTTTTCTCAATCCCGAAACACATGTATTTAGTGCTATCCTGTATATCCATGTAGATATGGTACACTCGTTTCTGAACTTGGGAAAAGCTGTCCATAAATTACATACCGTTTCCTGATACAAATCTGACAGGGGTAATTCATCCGAAAAATAAAAGGAACATACTTTATAAATAATCCGCTCATTTTTGCGAATTATCTCTATAAACCTATTCTCTAAATCAATCTTATCCATCAATCAATCTTTTATATATTAGTCGTCAAGAATAAATTAAAATGACATCGCAGATGAAATTATTTTTATCGGAAAAATAAAAACCCCGGATTTGAAATTAAATCCGAGGTCTATATATCAATATTATTAGATATTATGCATGCGTTATTTTCTTTGCATCCAGTCGTTTTATAACCTGCCCGTATATAATAAGTGCAAGAGCCGAAACAAGCCCTATGCCAATAAATACAAACCACAAATAATGAGCGTGTTCTGTTGCAGCAGCATAATCTGTTCCTATCGGAAGTTTTTTAGGGTCGGGACAGAATGTTTCCAAAAGAAATCCCGAAATACCAAAAGCAATCAATGAAGACACAAACGAGTGCAAGTGGCTGAATCCAAGATAAAGCCCTTCTTCTCCTTTTGGCGATTGTAAAGAGAAATACTCTAAGAATCGAGGTGAAATAAAACACTCGGCCAACGCTTGAAGCCCAATACCAATAATCATCATAAAAGTGATTGGATGCATACCAAGTATCTCGCCAACACCTTCATTTGTCAACATATTACCTCCTGCCATAACAAGAGCGGAAATAGGTATAATAAACATACCGACAGTTATAGAAGATAGCGCCGAACGTTTCTTCATTATTGTAGTAACGAGATTCACCAATAAGAATACGACTAACGGATTCACATTGGCAATCCATCCCGGAGAAGCACTTTCGCCTACCATACGAATCACATATTTGGGCATAGAAGCATACATTTGTTGCTGAACAGTCCAAAATCCACTAGTAATAAGAATTAAAGCAACAAGACGACCATTGCAACAAACTTTCACAAGAGCAGTCCATATTTCAGAAAAAGTTTTCCCTTGTCCGTCAGTCTTAGACGATTGATATAAGAAATAAACCACAACCAAGGCAACCAAGGTCATCGATGCCGAGAAATAATTGAGATAAACCAATCCCTGATCACCAATACTTTTACGAAGTGGGTCTACAACGGTTTTACCTGTAAATGCACCGATGTTTACCATCATATAGAAGATAGCGAATCCCCTTGCTCTGGTTTCGGCAGTTGTTTCTTTGGCTACGGTTCCCGAGATTACAGATTTTATAAAAGCACCTCCCACTACAATAAACAGCAGGATGGGAACTATAGTCCAACGTTGAAAACTAGTTTCGAGCCCGGTAAAAATAGTATGTTTACCAAAATCACCGACTCCTATCGATTTAAAAAATGTGCGAAATGTTGCAACAAGACTACCCGGCTCAATTTCCGTCAGATCAGCATTAAGACCTACAGCATTACCGGCTCCATATTCGACAAGTCCTGCACTTTGAAGTAAAGTCGGAATAAATCCCAACCCGAAATAACCAATGGTTAGAAGACCAAAAGCAGTCATTATGGCTCTTCTAAAGCCAATCTTATCAGCATAAGCACCAACAAATGTAGGCAAGAAATACAATAAAGCAGAGAATACACCGGCTATTATACCGGCCTCGATGTCTGAAAAGCTCCATACATTAGATAGATACAAGGTCAACGAAATAAATATGGCATAGTATGCCAGTCGCTCTAGTAACTCAACGGAGTTAGCGACCCAAAACGCTTTTGAAAATTTAACCATTTAAAGGGATATTTTATTGATTTTATAATATTCTAGTCGCAAAAATAAGAAAATAATCAGGTTAAGCATTGTATTAGCAGAACTTAATCGACCTTTTTCAGTTCGATGCAAAATGTAGTCCCAACATTTATATCCGACGATTTCACATACACTTTCCCTTTGTGATACGATTCAATAATGCGTTTGGCTAGAGACAGGCCGAGTCCCCACCCTCTTGCTTTTGTAGTATATCCGGGATTAAATATTGCCTGGAATTTTGATTTTGGAATCCCCTTGCCCGTATCGCTAATATCAAGGCAAATGATACCCCCTTTGTCGAATAGCGTAAATGTTATACGCCCAATCCCTTCCATTGCATCGACAGCATTTTTCGTAAGGTTTTCTATTACCCAACTGAAGAGGGATTCACTAATATTAGCATATAAAGGTGTAGAAGGAATATCGAGTTCGAATATTACTTTCTTAGATATTCTTTTTTGAAGATAGGTTATCGTTTGACGGATAAGTTCGTTTACTTCCTTTCGTTCCAAGACAGGTGCTGAACCTATTTTAGAGAAGCGGTCGGTAATCATCTGCAATCTATTTACATCCTTCTCCATATCAGTTACGATAGAGGGATCAACGTCTTTCATTCGCAGATATTCTGTCCATGCCATCAACGATGAAATAGGTGTTCCCAACTGATGAGCAGTCTCTTTAGACAAACCAACCCACAATCGGTCTTGCTCCATACGCTTGGTACTCATTATAGCAAGTAGGGAGGTGATTACAAAGATGGTCAATACCGCCAACTGAATGTATGGAAAAATCTGCAAACGCTTAAGTGTATAAGAATCATCGTAATAGACATACTGATCAAAATCTTCGACATCTATCACTATGGGCTCGTGCTTCTTCTCGAATGCAGCAACTTTCTCTTTTAAAAACTCCTGCTGATCTTCGTCAGGCAATTCAATATTTGTCGAAATATAAAAATTTTCTTTCTTATCGTACAGTATAGCCGGGATAGTTGTATTGCTTGCCTGAATCTGAACAATAAGATTCATGCTTATATTATTATCACTGCTTACAAATTCTTTTGTCGCCTCTGCCCAAACAGTTATCTTATTGGCTTCTTCGCGAGATAAATCTTTCACCAGATAGTGAGACACGATCAAAGAACCGAAAGCTATGACCATAGCTACGATTACAAAAAGATATCTGAAAAAAAGTTTATACTCGAAGATTTTCATTCGATAAAGATAGAAGTTTCTTTTATTAGAAAACGTCAGGAGTTATAAATTCGTATTTAGCTAAGCATCATTTGCTCTATATTGATCTGTTTATCAGACTGAGATACAAAGCATCTCTCCATGGAATGCACTCAGGAGACCCTCACTACGTATCGGGATGACAAATTCAACTAAATATTTTATTGTTTATTTTCTAATCTCGACTCACGTTATTTAATATTAATAACAAAATAAAAATATTTATAAGAATCCGAATTCTTACCTTTGTCGCTCAACTAAAGAGAGATAAATGCAAATCAAACCATATAAAGAATTTGGGGAACTTCTTACTAAACATTTCCCCCACAAAGTACAAAAAGTATCCATAAATGCAGGGTTTACCTGCCCTAACCGCGACGGCTCGAAAGCGGTAGGGGGATGCACCTATTGCAACAATCAGAGTTTCAGCCCGGGATATGGAGGAAAACAGCGATCGGTAAGCGATCAGTTGAAAGACGGAATAGCCTTCTTCTCTTACAAGTATCCTGAGATGAAATATCTTGCCTATTTTCAATCATATACTAACACCTACGACAGTACCGATAAATTGATTGAACTGTACGAAGAAGCATTAGCCTACCCGAATGTAGTTGGCCTGATAATAGGTACACGACCCGATTGTATGCCGGATGAATTACTCAACTATTTTGAAGAGCTAAATAAACGCACTTTCCTGATGATAGAGTATGGTTTAGAATCGACTTTAGATTCTACACTCGAATTTATTAACAGAGGACACACCCACGCCGAGAGTGTAGAAGCTATAAAGAAAACTGCGGCGCGTGGTATTTCTACCGGTGCACATTTAATACTCGGATTACCACACGAGAGTAAAGAGCAGATATTAGCTCATGCCGACGAAATTTCAAAATTGCCTCTCACTACAGTAAAACTTCATCAATTACAATTGATCAGGGGAACTGTTATGGCAAAGCAACATAGAGAGCATCCCGAGTGGTTCAATTTATTTAAAGTAGAGGATTATATCGATCTATGCATTGATTTTGCCGAAAGGTTAAACCCTGACTTCGTTATCGAACGCTTCGTTTCGCAATCACCTAAACAGTTGCTTATAGCACCGGATTGGGGTCTGAAAAACTTTGAATTTACGGCTATGGTGTTGAAACGCTTCGCTGACCGCAATACATGGCAGGGAAAACTTTACAAGTAAATTATTGTCCTTTACTATCGTCATCCTGCTTTTCGGTCTGATTCTTTTTCTTCTTCCCGAAGCTGAAAAAGTTCTTGATACTAGAAAAGACTTTCGATACTTTCTTAACAAATTTCTGTTTACCCTGAGATACACCGACTGACTCTACCACAGGTGGCTGTAATATCTGCCACAGGTAGTTGAATGTAGAATGATAAGGATCGCGTACTATGGTAATATGGGGCTGGCGCGGCTTACGGCCTTCTTTATCGGGGTTGTTAGTCTTCAATGCTTTATTTGCTAGATATGTGTAGACCTTTTGCTGCTCCTTTGTTTCCAGATCTTTAAAGACTGTAATATTCAAATCGTTATACAAGAACAGCATATCGACAGTTGCACCTTTACTTGAAGCGTGCGTCTCAAAAGTGAGATCGTTCAGCATACCACTTGTCACTTCGGCTGTAGCCATAGGTGTTATTAACTGGTTCATATCCCGAAGATCGAAATTCTTAAGATGAGCATTTAGAATAAAATTATCGTTATGCTCATCAACAGGCAGCATCCATGTTGCTGTGAAATGACCTGTTCCCATTAATTTACCGTCTGCATTCAGTTTTATAAACTGATTAGGGCGCGACACTATATTTGTAAATTCGGTAAACCTCCCATTCATTTCTGTAAAGAATATCTTACCTGATTGCTTGCTATTTTTAGGCAGTTCTTCATAAACCACAGAAAAATTATGCACGTCCAGATTGTCTACCGAAAGTTTGAGCGGTGCTTTTTGCAATCCCTCGTATATCATCGGCATTATATTGTGCTGTATTTCTATCTGCTGGTTCTTGAAGTTTTCGAGAATAACATCGTTAACCTGAACATCTTTTATGATTAGCTTCTTTTCTGATAAATATGTTGGTAAATCAAGATCCGAAATTAATATATTACCAACCGAAAGATTGAACCAGTCTTTATGACGAGGATGCTTATATGCAAATTCAGTTTTAGAATAAGCTGGTATCATATACAAACCATCAAGGGTCAAACTGTTCTTCTTTTTACTTAAATCTATCTCTCCCACCTCGATTGTATAAAAGCCATTCATAATAGGGAAACGAATATCCTTCGTATTGAATGACACATCATCTAGGGCTATTGTTTTTTTATTTGCATCTAACGAAAAGCCTTCAACATTGAGATTCGTTTCATTTATCTTTTGTTTCCTTGTATTTTGCCCTTCCAAATTGGAAGTATAGTTTATACTGGCACCGGTAATATCGAACTTATTTACTGATACATTTTTCGCATAAGAACCGATAAGATCATAAATATCTTTTTTCGATAGTGAATCAGCGGCCTGCATAACAGTATCCTTTTGGTTATGTATCTGATGATAATCAATTTTGGGATTCTTTATATTTACTCCGTTCAAAACAAACGACGAATTATTTCCCTTAGGTGACCATTGCATTGTACCGATCGCTATTTGTTCAGACTTCATATCTACCAGAACATCAGGCTGTGTAAGGCTAAAATCAATATCTGTAATATCGAATTTGCCGATACCAATAACATTACCTAATAAGGCGGAAATATCACTCGTATCTGTTGCCTTATTTTCACTCTTGGCTTTCTTCGATGAATTGTGCTTCAAATAACTGACCCGGGGTGCATCCAGTAAAATTTCACCAATATTACTCTTATCGTTCGCACTCCAAACTATCGTTTTTAATAATAAGTTATTAAACTTTAAAGTCAAACTATCTTTCGATGATCGATCCAGATAACTAATATCAGCATCATTTAAATTCAGATTCCCTATATTTAAGCTTTTCAGGAAAGAGCTTATATCATTAGGCGAAGCTTTATTACCAGCCTTTGTTTCGCCGGCAGCAATCTTAACAATATCTACTTTAGGTGTATGTAAATTAAACGAAGTAATATTAATCGATTTTGCATTGGGATTATATATGCCTCCCTTTCCTTCTATCAAAGGTGTTTCGAAACTTAGATATGTTCCGCTATGCTTATTCTTAAGTTGATCTTGAGGTATTATTTTTACATTTTGCAAACGCAATCCATCACCCAAAGTTGAAAAACCACCTCTTGCTATTTGTAAGCGATAATCTTTTCCCGGCAGATAATTATCAAAATTTCTAAAACTTAAGCCAAAACCATCATACGTAAAAAGGGAACTCGACGCTTTACGCGTATCGTCATTTATAAGAAAGTTGGTCACGAACGCATTTAGATTTCTCAACCGATAGTTAGCCCCTGTGATTTTGTCATTGTATGCCAGATCAGCATTTAGGAGGCTAATCCTCTTAATAGAAAAGAAGTTTAGAAAGGGTGAAATAAGATCGAAGACATTATTCTTATCATCCGATAGATCTGGTTTAGAAGATTCTGTTTTGGGTCTCTTTACCTTAAAATAGTTAATATACGGGTTGCTTATTTTTAAAACATCCGCTTCTATACCCTTGTCTACGACAAGTTCTTCGAGAGCTATCAGTTTTATAGAACCGGACATATAATCCTGTCGGGTATGGGTAGAGATCGGAGACACTTTTATATCTTCTACACGCAAAAACCGCTGCATTGCATCCAGATTTATATGGGCAATACTTATATTATGATTTTTATCGGTCAAAGCTCCGTTTATTCCTCTGGCATCTAAGGAAAAATTCTCGGAATGCCAATACCTGTTCCTTACATCCGCCAGCGAATCGATAAGGAAATTACCAGCATGAATATTGAGTTCCTCAAGTGTATATATGTTCTTAAAATCACCTGCTGTTTGCGTATATTTAAACTTAGCTCGTTCTATTCCAATATTCTGTATAGCTACGCTATGTAAAATCGGTGAAATAATTCGATGAAGCGATAAGGATTGTATTATAGTATCTGATTTTTGTTTTTTACTCGGTGCTGCCGAATCTATTTTAGTCGTAAAATACTTTATATCAGAAGCAATAATATCGAAAGTTCGGGCATCAAAATAATTTAAACCTTCTATACGGCTAAATTTAGCACCTTTCATATCCACAGCTTTCAACTTAGCATCTATATACGTATCGGGCATCTGATGTATCTCTTGCCATAAAGTATCGCGGGGTTCCAGACTTACATTTTTTATCTGAATAATAGAATCGATTGTATTTAGGCGTATAGTATCCGCCGTGAGTAGGAGTTGGCTCGTATTTAATATAACCTGTGGTTTTTCTACCGAAAATTCAAAATCGTCGAAATAAAGCAACTTACCATTCTTTGAAGAATTTTCATCCAATCGAAATTGATACGCATAGAAATTTATTCCGCTGAGGGCATAAATAGATGGAGCAATAGGGTCTTCGATGATATAACTTACACTGGCATTCTCCATATTCATCTTTTTGACACTTATCGCATCAAAATAAGGGGATGCCATCTCGTACAAGGTCTTCGATTCTACATATTTAATTTTCTTCTCGAAACGATCGGAACTATATGCATCAAAAACTTCTACATTGGGAGACTGTATTTCAAATAAATCAAAATTTAGCTTTTGGTAATTAAATCTCCAAGTCAGATTTACCCCCTTAAACTCAATTGATTTTACATGTATCTTAAAGTATGTATTAGGTAAACTATCTTTAGCCGCCCATTCGTCAAAAATAAGTGAGTCTGGGATAACTTCTATATTGCGGATGGATAATTCGCCATTGAAAAGGCCAACGGATAAACTATCAAAAGAAATTTTGTAAAAGCCATCAGTAGCATCAGATACTGCTTCACTTAATTTTTCATTCAGATAAGATTCGAGACGTTGTGTCAAGTACCAGTTGGCAGCAAAACCTATAATAATAAGTGCTACAAATGAGAGAAAAACATATGTAAGTATTTTCTTCGCTTTATTATTCATCAGCTTTTATATCCTTGAATGTCTTTCATTCAACAATCCGGAGCTGCTATTTGTTTATAAAGCAGTTACAGACCATAAAATAGTTTACATTGCAAGTTAAGCTAAAGTTTCTGTGATAATATCAGATGCGACTTCTTTTTTCGATTTTAGACCAAAATCTTTCCGATCGCCATTTCTACTCAGAATAGATATCTTATTTGTATCATATTGAAAACCAGCACCAGAATCATTTAAAGAATTAAGTACAATAAAATCGAGATTCTTCTTCTCTATTTTTTTCAGTGCGTTTTGTGTCTCATCTTTAGTCTCTAAAGCAAACCCGATCAATCGCTGACCGTCTTTCTTCATTCCACCCAGAGAGGCGGCAATATCTTTATTGGGAACAAGTAGAAGGTTAAGTTCCTCGCCATTACGTTTCATTTTCTCCGAAGCCTGCTCTTTGGGTCTGTAATCTGCCACAGCAGCACAGAGTATGGCGGCATCCATATTAGGAAATACATTTACAGAAGCATTATACATTTCTTCTGCAGACTCTACATTTACTCTGGTAATATTAGGATGATCGGTTTTTAAAGATACCGGACCGGCAACAAGTATTACCTCAGCACCACGACCAGCACATTCTTCGGCTAATGCGAAACCCATTTTACCCGATGAATAATTTCCTATAAAACGAACAGGATCCAGCTTTTCATAAGTTGGTCCAGCCGTTATCAGTATTTTTTTTTTTGAAAGAGATTCTTGTTTTTCAAAAAATTCTTCAACGAATGCGGTTATTTTTTCAGGTTCTTCCATTCGACCTTTACCTATAAGGTGACTGGCCAATTCTCCGGCAGCTGGTTCTATAATAATATTCCCATACGAACGAAGGATTTCTATATTTCGGGTAGTAGACGGGTGAGCAAACATATCCAAATCCATAGCAGGAGCTATAACGACAGGAGCTTTCATCGAAAGATAAGTTGTGATAAGCATATTGTCGGCTATACCATTGGCCATCTTACCTAAAGTAGAAGCTGTAGCAGGGGCTATGATCATCAGATCTGCCCAAAGTCCTAAATCGACATGACTATGCCATGTACCGTCATTGGCAGTAAAAAACTCACTTACCACCGCTTTCCCTGTAAGCGCAGAAAGAGTTACAGGCGTAATAAATTCTTTTCCGGCAGGTGTAATTACTATTTGCACCTCAGCACCTGCTTTTATTAATAAACGAGTTAATGAGGCCGCTTTATAAGCAGCAATACTACCTGTAATACCAAGTACTATATGTTTACCTTTAAGTGTCATAATCCGCTATTCTGTTAATCTTTTGACAAAGATACATGCAATAAAAATTTATAGCTCACGAAACTGATATAAAAATTTCATAAAAAGACTTCACCTTTCATTTTTCAATTAGCCGATTTAACGGGATAATCATCGTGATTTCAATTAATTTTCTATATTTTTGCCACGTTAACAGAGCAGCATAATGCATCCGGCTCCTAATAATGACTTAATTAAAGCATCAAAGATGGCATCCTCGCAACAACCTGAGACAGAATTAACGCTAGAAGAGATTCACAATTTCAAAGGGAAATATCCCAAACAGCTATGGTACTTATTTACAGTAGAGATGTGGGAACGCTTTTGTTTCTACGGAATGCGGGGAATACTGGTTCTTTTCATGGTAAGCGAATTTGCAGACACCATGACCCGTGTAGATGCCAATCTTAAATACGGAGCCATACAAGCTTTTGTATATGCATTTACATTTATCGGAGGTATTTTTGCCGATAAAATATTAGGATTTAAAAAATCCCTTACCTTCGGCGCCATAATGATGATACTCGGCAACTTGCTGATAGCCGTCTCCCCTCACGATTTCTTCTTCCTCGGTATTGCATTAACGATCATAGGTACCGGATTCTTCAAACCCAATATATCGTCTATGGTAGGTGAACTATATGCTGAAGGCGATCCACGACGCGATGCAGGATTCAGCATGTTCTATTCAGGTATAAATATTGGAGCACTGTGTGGCGGGGCATTATGCGTTTGGCTAGGCAAAGAGCATGGATGGAGTTACGCTTTTATTGCGGCCGCTAGTGTAATGCTATTAGGACTCATCATCTTCACCTTTACTAAAAAACACTTGGGACCAATCGGAAACAGCCCTCTTAAACATTTAACTGCATCTAAAAGAACCGTCAGAGAGATCGCAGTATATATAGGTGCTCTAATAACAATTCCGCTCATATTCTTAATGATAAAGAACACAGAATACACCGATATGTTTATGTATATCATAGGCCCTTTAGCTTTACTGTATTTCTTCTATCAGTTCTTCAAAATAAAAGATACTAAGGCGCGCAAAAAGATGATTGCCGCTCTCATATTAATTTCCTTCTCTATCGTATTCTTTGCATTTTTTGAGCAAGCAGGTGGTTCTCTATCGCTATTCGCTGCTGACAATATCAAACACGAATTGCTATTCTTCTCTATAGATCCTAATATTGTCAATAATAGCTCCAACTCATTATTTGTTATCATATTCAGCCCTATAATAGGACTTATATGGCTAGCATTAGCTAAAAGGAAATTGGAACCAAGTACTGTCGTAAAATTCGGTATGGGTTTTGTCTTCTTAGCCGGAGCATATTACATATTTTTCACCGAAAGATTATTCGCTGACGGTGACGGAATGACTTCCCTTAATATATTTGCCGCCGCTTATCTGGTTATGACTCTTGGTGAGTTATGCCTATCACCGATAGGATTATCGATGATTACAAAACTTTCGCCTCACCACTTGGCAGGGATGATGATGGGATTATGGTTCTTAGCTAGTGCTTATGGACAATATCTGGCAGGACTAATTGGTGCAGGAATGTCATTACCTAGTGCAGCAGCAACCAAGATGGAACGATTAATGGCATATACCGAGGGTTATCATCAATTAGCAATATATGCAATCATCATGGCGGCAGTAGTATTTATTCTGTCCCCGATAATCAGAAAACTAATGCAAGAAGTAAAATAAAACAAAAACCAGAATATATGTTGACCGAAGTATCCAGCTATAAAGAACCATCTAGTAAAAAACTTTTCGGACATCCCATAGGTTTGTACCTTCTTTTCTTTACCGAACTGTGGGAGCGTTTCTCCTATTATGGAATGCGCGCTATACTCATCCTCTACCTTACAAAATCGATGATAGAAGGAGGGATTGGTTTTGACGAATCTTCAGCAGGATTAATTTATGGTTGTTTTACAGGACTGGTATACTTTACACCTCTTATCGGTGGTTGGTTAGCCGATACCTATTTGGGACAAAGAAAATCCATTGCAATAGGTGGGGCTACAATGATGATCGGTCAGCTCACATTATTTCTTTTTCATAGTCAGTTCGGTTTATTTTTAGGGCTTTTCCTCCTCATTATAGGTAATGGTTTTTTCAAACCTAATATTGCCACATTACTCGGTGGTCTATACAAAACAGGTGATGCAAAACGCGATTCGGCGTTCTCCATTTTTTATATGGGTGTCAATATCGGTGCATTCTTTGCTCCACTTCTTATAGGTTTTCTTGCGGATGATGTATACGCCATAAAAAACACTGCGGGCGAAATTATCAGCCATGGGTATAGATACGGGTTCCTTGCAGCAAGTATAGGAATGTTTTTCGGGCAAATCCTGTACTTATCATTGTCTAAAAGGTTTCTTGGCGACTTAGGAGTCAAACCTGCGGGTGGGAAAATTAAAGCATCGGAGAATGATGGCGTAGAAAAAATAAATGCCCCTTTAACTCCGGACGAAAAGCAACGAATTATAGCCATATTTGTTTACTTCTTTTTTGCAATATTCTTCTTTGCCGGATTCGAACAAGCCGGATCATCGATATCTCTCTACACAGAGAAATTTATAGATAGAAGCATTGGCACATTTAATATTTCGACCACTTGGTTCCAATCGGTTAACCCTCTCTTTATTGTGTTACTGACTCCGCTGTTTGCAATGCTATGGCCATCCAAACTCGGTCAAAAGATAACAACTCCCGTAAAAATGGGATCAGGACTAGTTTTCTTAGGTATTGGATTCTTCTTCATGCTCGGGGCTGTTGCTCAGAGAGGCGGTGATATAGCCGATACTACGGTGAAAGCAAGCATGTGGTGGGTTGTATTTACTTATCTGTTGCATACAATCGGCGAACTTTGCCTATCTCCTGTGGGTATGTCGACAGTAACAAAACTGTCTCCACCGAAATTAGCTTCCCTACTAATGGGCGTTTGGCTTCTTTCATCATGTTTTGCAAACTTCTTAGGAGGATGGATTGCTTCGGTAACAGGATCGTTCGGGGCAGGATCGGTGTATATGATCTTATGCATTGGAGCAATAGTATGTGGCCTTACGCTAATCTGTCTTAATAAGAAACTCCTGAAAATGATGCACGGAGTGAGATAAAGCATAATCACTGTTGTTATATGAGAAAGATTGCTTTCCCTCCGATAGTTGACAGTAATTCGCGAATATTACTTTTGGGTACAATGCCTAGTGAAGAATCGTTGCGTAAACAGGAGTACTACGGGCATAAAAGCAATCAGTTCTGGAAAATACTATTTACTCTATTCGCTCAACCATTTTCTATAGACTATAAAGAAAGAGTAGCATTACTTATCGAGAATAGAATTGCATTGTGGGATGTACTATGCTCATGCGAAGGACAAGGCAGTGCAGACACCAATATAAAGAATGGACAACCAAATAATTTTGCTTTGTTCCTTTCTGCGCATCCGCATATAACTCACATATTTTTCACCAGCAAAAAGGCCGAAGAATTCTACAGAAAATATATTGGTTTTGATAATAACAAGGTATATTTGACACTCCCATCACCTAGCCCGGCAAATGCAGGAACTCCACTAGTCCAGAAAATTGAAAAGTGGAAAGTTATTTTTAGTGTTTTAAAATCTTAAGTCTTTTCTTATTAGAATCTAGTTTCCAAAACAATTATTATCTTTGTCTAACAAGGAATTTATCAATATTCGTTATGGCTCTCAAACAACAGTTACAACTTAAGCAACAACAGAAGCTTTCGCCTTTGCAAATGCAGGTGATAAAGCTTACCGAACTGCCGACTATTGAATTGGAAGAGCGTGTAAAACAAGAACTTGAAGACAACCCTGCATTGGAAGAAGGCCTTGAAATAAACGATGATTCTTCAGATTTCGACAGTGATATTAATCAAGATGATGATACTAATATTTCTCAGGAAGATATTACCCTAGGGGATTATCTGAGCGAAGAAGACATTCCCGACTATCGCCTTCGTGATAATAACAAACAATCATCTACAGCCCGACAAGATGAAATACCGTTCTCTGTTGCAGCATCTCTCCATGAACATTTGATAGAACAACTCGGCGAGTGTGAATTAAACGAACGGGATCATACTATTGCCGAATATATTATAGGAAATATTGACGAAAGCGGGTATCTCGATCGTTCGTTATCTGCTATATCCGACGACCTTATTTTTCAACAAAATATAGATGTATCTATAGATAAGCTGAGAAGCATATTAGATATTATTCAGGATTTTGAACCGACTGGTATTGCAGCCTGTAATCTTCAAGAATGTCTTTTACTCCAATTGAAAAGAAAGAAACAATCAAAAGCTGTAAAACTGGCAACAGCCGTTATCTCAGATTATTTTGACGAGTTTTCGAAAAGACATTACGACAAAATAATGAAGCAACTTTCGATAGACAATAATATTCTAAAAGAAGTTATTCAAGAAATCACAACATTAAATCCTAAACCGGGAAATAACTGGGACGATTCTCTGGCTACGACTTTAAGTACTATTGTTCCCGATTTTATTGTAGAAGTATACAATGGAGAGTTATTCCTTAGTCTCAATAACCGAAATGTTCCCGATCTTAGAGTGAGCCGCGAATATTCTGACCTTTTCAAGGGCTATTCTGACAATAAAGAAAGTATGAATGCCGATACTAAAAATGCGGTTCTTTTCGTTAAACAAAAATTAGACTCTGCACGCTGGTTTATTGAAGCGATTAAACAACGACAAGAAACTTTGCAGCGGACCATGCAGGCTATTATCGATTTACAATATGACTTTTTTCTGACAGGAGATGATGCTCAGTTAAAACCGATGATACTGAAAGATGTTGCAGAGCGTACAGGTTATGACATCTCTACTATATCGCGGGTAAGCAATAGTAAATATGTACAGACTAACTTTGCTATTTACCCACTTAAGTATTTCTTTTCAGAATCGATGCAAACAGACACGGGAGAAGAGATATCTTCGCGAGAAGTAAAATCGATATTGAAAGAATGCATCGAAAACGAGGATAAGAAAAAACCGGTAACCGATGACAAATTATCAGAAATTTTAAAAGAAAAAGGATACATTATAGCGCGACGGACGGTAGCTAAATACAGAGAACAAATGAATATTCCTATCGCCCGATTAAGAAAAGAAATATGAGAAGAGAAAAAGAACCAGTATTAGCCCAAGCTATATCGATTATAGCCCATCCACTTTTTATGGCGACATACGGGGTTTGTTTCCTGTTTCTATGCACTAGTTTCGGTGCTCTCTTTGCCGGACAATCGGTCAAGTTTCTATTACCAGTGTTTCTATTATCTTGTGTTGTTCCTGCTATTAGCATTTTCTTTATGAAGCAGGCAGGGCTAGTTAAGGACTATGATCTCAGAGATAGGCATGACAGACTCTTGCCTTTCTTGGTTTCGATATTATCTCATGCCCTACTATTTTACTATTTCTTTAGGGCTGGTTTATACCCTTGGTTTATAGCGACTCTTGCTGCACCACTTATCTTATTGATAATGGGAGCAATAATTACTTTATACTGGAAGATAAGTGCGCACATGCTAGGTATAGGAGGGTTGATCGGCAGCATCCTGTCAGTTTGCTACAATGTCAACCTTAGCAGACCAAACCTTTCCAATTTATTAATCATTTTGTTTATCTTAGCAGGGTGTTTGGGTGTATCACGACTAGTATTGAAACGCCATACGCCGGCACAAGTATATGCCGGATTCTGTTTAGGCTTAGTTATCTCATATACATGCGTTTGGTTCGGTGCTAATTTGAAATATATTTTTTAATTAACTAAAATAATAAAGATATGAATTTTCCTGAAAATCTTAAGTATTCTAAAGATCACGAGTGGATTCGTGTAGAAGGCAACACTGCGTTTGTTGGTATTACAAGTTTCGCTCAAAGCGAATTAGGTGAAATCGTTTATGTAGATGTAACGTCAGAAGGTGAAACATTTGCTAAAGATGATGTATTTGGAAGTATAGAAGCTGTGAAAACTGTTTCAGATCTTCTTATGCCCGCAGGAGGAAAAGTATTGGAAATAAATCCGGAACTGGAAGAAAAACCAGAACTCGTAAATGAAGATTCTTACGGAAAGGGATGGATTATAAAAATAGAACTAACTAATGCAGCAGAAGTAGATAGTCTACTATCGGCAGCAGATTATAAAAACTTAATAGGAAAATAATATATGAAACCGGTTGTAAGTATCATAATGGGAAGCACTTCGGACCTTCCGGTTATGGAAAAAGCGGCGAAGTTTTTCGATGAAATGGAAATTCCATTCGAAATACATGCTTTGTCTGCACATCGCACACCTGAACGTGTGGAAGCATTTACCAAGGGAGCTAAAGACAGAGGTATAAAAGTAATCATTGCAGCAGCGGGAATGGCAGCACACCTTCCGGGTGTTATTGCATCTATGACCTCAATCCCTGTGATCGGAGTGCCTATCGATGCATCGCTCGATGGTATGGACGCCTTACTGGCGATAGTACAAATGCCTCCGGGAATACCTGTGGCTACAGTGGGGATTAATGGCTCGCTCAACGCTGCGATACTTGCATTGCAAATGATAGCAACAGGCGATGCAGCGTTACACGATAAATTGATAATTTATAAAGAAAATCTTAAAAGTAAGATAGAAAAAGCGAATGAAGATTTGGCCAAAATACAATTCAAGTATAAAACAAACTAAACTTCATTCCAATAATTGAAAGCTACAAATGAATAGAGACGACATACGTTCTATCCTTGAACATGAAGCATCGGCGATACGTAACATTCCTATCTCCGATGCTTATTCGCATGCTATCGATCTGATAGTGGAACAGGTAAACCGCAAGAAAGGGAAACTTGTAACCAGTGGTATGGGAAAAGCCGGACAGATTGCACAGAATATAGCGACAACATTCAGTTCGACAGGTACACCATCCATTTTTCTGCACCCAAGCGAAGCTCAGCATGGCGATCTTGGCATATTGCAGGAAAATGACATTATGCTTGTTCTTTCCAACTCCGGAAAAACAAGGGAGATTATAGAGCTTATCGATTTAGGTAAAAACCTGATCACAGGTATTAAATTTATCGTAATAACAAGTGATCCTGAAAGCCCTTTGGCCCAAAAGGCTGATGTATGCCTACCCACAGGAAAACCGGAGGAGGTATGCTCACTTGGTCTTACGCCAACAACATCGACTACAGTAATGACTACCATTGGTGATATACTGGTTGTAGGAACTATGCAAGAAATAGGATTCACTCCTCAAGAATATGCTAAACGTCATCATGGCGGATATCTTGGAGATAAATCGAGAGGAATGAGTAAGTAATATTACTCACTAATACAGAAACATATTTATGAAATATTACAGCACCAACAAACAGGCATCTGAAGTCAATCTTCAAGAGGCTGTAGTGAAGGGATTGGCACCGGACAAAGGTCTGTTTATGCCGAAAAAAATAAAAGTACTACCTCAATCATTCTACGAGAATATTGACAAATTAAGCTTTCAGGATATTGCTTATACAGTTGCAGATGCTTTCTTTGGCGAAGACGTTGAAGCTGACACGCTCAAAAAAATCGTATATGATACGCTCAACTTCGAAACACCATTGGTACATGTTAATGATAATATTTACAGCTTAGAACTTTATCATGGTCCTACCCTCGCTTTCAAAGATGTCGGCGGACGTTTCATGGCTCGTTTGCTTGGGTACTTCATTCAGAAGCAAGGTCAAAAGGATGTGAAGGTGCTTGTTGCCACTTCAGGCGATACCGGAAGCGCTGTTGCCAACGGTTTTCTTGGAGTAGAAGGAATCCATGTATATGTACTTTATCCGAAAGGGAAAGTAAGCCATATTCAGGAATGTCAGTTTACAACACTAGGGCAGAACATTACAGCAATCGAGCTAGATGGCACGTTCGACGATTGTCAGGCTATGGTTAAAACTGCATTTCTGGACGATGAATTAAACAAAAAATTGAATCTTACTTCTGCTAATTCTATTAATGTTGCCCGCTTCCTGCCTCAAGCATTCTACTATTTTAATGCTTACGCACAATTGAAAAAGCAGGGCAAGGCTAAAGATGTCGTATTTTGTGTTCCCAGCGGGAACTTCGGAAATATAACAGCCGGACTTATCGCTAAAAAAATGGGACTGCCTATCAAACGATTTATAGCCGCTAATAATAAGAATGATATCTTCCTACAATACTTAAACACAGGTGTGTATACGCCGCGCCCATCTACTCAGACCATAGCTAATGCAATGGATGTAGGTGATCCGAGCAATTTTGCACGGGTATTAGATTTATACAATCATTCTCATAATGCCATAACATCGGATATTACAGGCTATAGTTATACTGACGAAGATATCAGAAAGACACTGAAAGCAACCTACGAGAAAACAGGTTATCTGCTAGACCCACATGGAGCATGTGGCTATCAGGCTCTGATAGATGGCTTAAAAGAAAATGAAACGGGTGTATTCTTAGAGACAGCTCATCCTGCTAAATTTCTGGAAACAGTTGAATCTATTATAGATCAATCCGTAGAAATTCCCGAAAAGCTAAAAGCTTTCATGAAAGGCGAAAAGAAAAGTATTTCAATAGATAAGACTTTTGAAGAATTTAAAGCATTGCTTCTCAAATAATAAAATTGAGAAGAGGCTTAAAACAAAGAAGGTTACAGAATTAATTCTGTAACCTTCTTTGTTATTATATCATTATTCAGATAACCTTACACGACAACCGTACCCAAGTTTTGTCCTATCTCTGATGCACTAGTGATTATAACTTCTTTCACACCGGCTTCTATCGAAGCAAAAGAGTTTTCCAGTTTCGGAATCATTCCGCCTTGAATTATTTTCTCTTTAACCAGTCGTTCAAAATCTGCTTTATTTAAACGAGGAATAACACTATTATCGTCATTCTCATCCATCAGCACGCCTCTTTTTTCAAAGCAATAGACCAAGCTTACATCAAACGATTTGGCAAGCGCTTTTGCTGTTTCTCCGGCTATCGTATCAGCATTGGTATTAAGCATATGCCCTTCTTTGTCGTGTGTGAGTGGAGCTAATACAGGCACAACACCTTGAGATATAAGAGATACGAGGAAATTGACATTCACTTCTTTCACATCACCAACAAATCCGTAGTCAACATCTTTCACAGGACGCTTTTCGGAACGAATAAGATTCATATCAGCTCCCGTCAAACCTAAGGCATTTACACCTTGAGCTTGTAGTCCTGCAACTATATTTTTATTTACCAGCCCGCCATAGACCATTGTTACTACCTTCAATGTCTCCTCATCTGTTATACGCCGTCCATTCACCATGTGGCTTTCGATACCTAAACGCTCAGCTAACTTTGTAGCCGAACGGCCACCACCATGCACCAACAGTTTATAGCCTTCTATTTGTGAGAAGTCTTTCAATAATTGTTTCAGCGAGTCTGCTTCTTCAACAATCTTGCCACCAACTTTTATAATTGTCAATTTTTCCATACGTGATCAAATAATGATGCAAAGATAATTAAAATAAAAAAGGTTGTTTCTTTTGAAACAACCTCTTCTTTTCTTTTTTAACCAGAAAATTACTTTCTGATACCTAGTTCTTTGATTATCGCACGGTATCTTTCGATATCGTTTTTGATTAGATAATCAAGTAAACAACGACGTTTACCTACTAGACGTCTCAATGATCTTTCTGTGTTATAATCTTTCTTATTTAACTTCAAATGCTCAGTTAAATGCGAAATACGGAACGAAAACAATGCTATCTGAGCCTCAGGTGAGCCAGTATCAGTGTTAGACTTTCCGTGTTTTGCGAAGATTTCTTGCTTTTTAGCTGAATCTAAATACATAAGTTCTTCTTATTTTAATTTATTTGCGAGGCAAAGATAAGACTTATTTTTTGACAGACAAATCTTTAGCCTATATTAAATCATTTTTCAGAATGGCAGATCATCTCCGCTATCGCTTGTAAAATCAACCGGAGGCGCAGATGGTGCAGGCTGACCGCTAGCTGCATAAGGTGCAGGTGCTGATCCTGCTGCTCCAGCCGGCTCTACTTTCCATGCTCTTACATCTGTATACCAATTTCCATTATATTCTCTACTTTCAATGTCGAAAGATACATCCAGAATATTACCGATTTGTAACACTGCGTCACTTATTTTATCTCCCCAAACTGTAGCACATACTTTCTTAGGGTAGGTTCCATCTGTCTCGAGAATGATGTTTTGCTTTCTCCATTCTCCATTTTTACCCATACCGGTTTGTACAGGCATTACTTGAATTAATTTAGCTGTTAGTTGCATTGCATATTTATTAATTAAGGTCACAGACCTATTTATTATTACGTAGTTATACTACCAAAAAGTTTCTTTATTGTATAAGATAATTATCGATACTTTATATAATTACCCATCCTTCGAAAAAGAAGCATAAAGGTATAAAAAATAACCCTAATCCTATCCCTCGTGGGGCGGTATATTTTCAGAATGAGTATCCATTTGCAAGTTCTCGGCGGCTGTAAGAAACTGCCTGTAATATGATAACAATAAAGTTGTCAACGGAATAGCAATAATCATACCTACTACTCCAAAAAAAGAGCCCCATATCGACAATGAAAGTAAGATGATTGCGGGATTTAAACCCATTGCTTTACCCATTATCTTTGGCACTAAAAACAGATCGAGAATACACTGAATGATAATATAAACAAGAATAGTGAATCCGATCATAGCCCAAAAAGTGTCGTTCGTTTGAGATGCTCGCAGCCAGCAAAGAAGTATAGCCGGAGGAAAAGTGATTACCTGCAAGTAAGGAACCATATGCACCAGACCGACAAAAATACCAAAAACGATTGCTAACGGCAGTCCTATAATCTGAAAGCCAACAGCATAAAGCACCGCAAGAATAATACAGATGAGCGCCTGATGACGAAAATAGGTATTCATATTTTTTTCGACATCAACCGTTATACGGTTCACCACAGGGCGATATTTAGGTGGCACAAGAAATCTCCAGAATTCGTTAATTTTATCATAATCGAGCATTATAAAAATAAGGTATAATATCACAATAAAAACCACTGTAAATCCCAACAGAAATGAAATTGTATCCGAAAAGAGCCTCTCTAATGCTGGACTGACATATTGTATTGTCTCGATCATCGTATCTCTGGATAAGCTATTGCGTATTTCCTTAAAATCGACATATCGGTCTATAATATCAGCCATATGCAATGGAATACCATCACTACTGATAGTTGTAAATTCGTAATTACTAATCAGGTTATTGATTTGCCATATCTCTTGTTCGATAAGAGGAACAAGCAAAATTCCCAATAATGTAAATACGCCTGCAACCGACAACAACGTTAGTATAACAGCAAAACTATGAGCAATATGTAGCTTTTTCTTCAAAAAGCGCACAACAGGATTCAACATATAAGCAAAAAGCCATGCTATAAAGAAAGGGAGTAAAACCCCTTTCAACAAATAAAGCAAATAGAGTCCACCACCTATAGCTAAAGCACTAATTATTAAGCGGACAACTCTATCTAAAGTGAATGGCTGATCAAAACGTTGTACCATATGCTTACCTTGAGTATTATTATTTATTATATATCTTTACAAAGATATTTTATTTTTCGGATATTATGTAACTAATTTTCCACTATGAAAAGGAAGACTCTATATTTATCAATCATCTTTATTTTAAGCATTTATATACTGCCTGCCCAAGAAAGACAAGCGGCTGTTCAGCGATTTGTCGAGAATCCCGGTTTAGAACATGCATCGATCGGAATTTGCATCAAAGATTTTTCGGGTAAAGAGATAGGTTCGTATAATAAAGACCGGTCATATACTCCGGCTTCGATACTTAAAATAGTGACTACTGCCACGGCTCTGGAAACTCTGGGAGCAAACTACAGGTATAAAACTACATTAGCAAAAGATAAAAATCAAACCAACAAGTTATTTATTCATGGATATGGAGATCCGACCCTAGGCACAATGTATCTCGAAAACGATCAAGAAGCATTTCTTTCAGAATGGTCAACACAAATAGAATCAGCATTCGGAACAAATCAAGATTTGGAAATAGTAATAATAGATGATTATTTCGGATATGAAGGTATTGCGCAAAAATGGCTACGGGAAGATATTGGGAATTACTATGCTTCGGGAAGTTACGGCATCAGCATATTTGACAATACGTACCAATTATACCTAAACACCCTGCGGCAAGACACTTGCCCTCTCATCGTGAGGACGAACCCCAGAATGAATAATATCAGATTCAGAAATACCTTAAGAATCGACACCGAAGGGGAGAACACCGGCTTTATAGTTGGAGAACCATTTTCCAACGACAGACTGTTAATTGGAAAATTACCTGCCGGAAGAAGCTCCATATCACTAAAAGGCGACATACCTAATCCGGGTCTATTTTTGGGTGAAATAGTTTCGCAGCAGCTAAAGCAAAATAATATAGGAGTCGAAAGGCTGAGTACAACTTTCGAGCAATATCATCAGCAAATGTATTCAAAAGAAAAAATGGTGTATGACGAAGAGATATTTTATATACATCAATCATTCCCTCTAAAAGATATTATAAGAGATATAAATGTACGAAGCAATAATCATTATGCAGAGCACCTTATACGTACCATCGGGCGAAGTAATAATAGTGATATATACTCTTCGGCCTTGGACAATGGTATAGAAAAAACGAATGCATTATGGAAAGAACACGGACTGGATACAGATGCATTATTTATGCATGACGGATGTGGCCTTGCACCATCGAACGCTGTTAGTCCGACATTTATATGTGATGTATTGGTATATATGCAAAACGAAAGTAAGAATGCAGACATATTCCTTAAATCATTCGCCAAAGCAGGAAAAGAAGGAACTGTACGTAATTTATTGAAAGGAACACGACTGGAGGGGAAAGTGTATGTAAAGAGTGGTAGCATAGCCGATGTGCAATGCTTTGCCGGTTATTACACAAATGGAGAAAAGAAGTATGCTTTTACAATAATGATCAATAAATATAATAGCCCTCGCAAACAAGTTGTGAAGGCTATTGAGAATTTATTATTGGATGTATTTTAATCTATCGTTATCTCATTTAGGTTATTCATTTGGATTACTCGGTTTTATTTCCAATAATTTCATTGTAAACCACAAAGTTGTATAGCCCGGTATCTTCGGTGAATTTCCCGCAGACCCATATCCTAAATTATAAGGAATACAAAACTCAACTTCGTCATTTACAGCCATGGCTAGCAACATAGTCGTCCATCCATCCATTACACCTGTAAAATTACCATTTGTATCATAAGCAATCATAGGAAACTCCCTGCCTGCTTGAGCATTAGCGTCATCTTCAGTAGTATCAAATATGTATTTCGTACCATCTAATGTATAATACCAACCGGTATATCGACAAACAACAGTATCCGTCATATGAGGGGTTCCCTCCGGTGTTTTTCTCGTTTCTTGAGACTTGATTGTATTTGATGTTTTCCAATATATATCACCGTTACCACTATATGAGGCACGCGCTCTATATTCACCACCCTTGGCAACATCGCTAAATAGCTTTTCATTGTATGCTTTCCATTCCATGAGAGCCGTATCGTCATCGTCTTCAGCACACGAAGAGAAAACTATTACAGCACATACAAGAAAAGCAAACAGTGCATATATTTTTTTATTCATTCTATTTATATTAAAATATCAACCTATTGTTTTTAGTAAATTCTTCATACTCACTTTCTCAGAAATAATACCAGACAATTTATCGATATCAACTCGCTCCTGAGTCATTGTATCACGATAACGGATTGTTACTGTATTATCTTCTAACGACTGATGATCGACTGTCACACAGAACGGAGTACCAATGGCATCCTGACGGCGATAACGCTTACCGATACTGTCCTTCTCGTCATACTGACATTTGAAATCGAATTTCAGAGTATCAATTATTTCACGAGCTTTCTCTGGCAAACCATCTTTCTTCACTAATGGAAGTACACCTAATTTTATCGGAGCTAATGCCGGCGGTAACTTCAACACTACTCGACTCTCGCCACCTTCTAGTTCTTCTTCGCAATACGAAGCCGAAAGAGTTGACAAAAACATACGATCGACGCCGATTGATGTTTCAATAACGTAAGGAGTATACGATTTATTGAGTTCAGGGTCGAAATATTGTAATTTTTTACCTGAAAACTCTTCATGGCTCTTCAAATCGAAATCGGTACGAGAGTGGATACCCTCCACTTCTTTAAACCCGAATGGCATTTCGTATTCTATATCTGTAGCTGCATTTGCATAATGAGCAAGTTTGTCATGATCGTGGAAACGATATTTATTATCACCATATCCAAGAGCTTTGTGCCACTTGATACGAATATCTTTCCATTTAGCAAACCATTCTAATTCTTCACCGGGACGAACAAAAAATTGCATTTCCATTTGTTCAAATTCACGCATACGGAAAATGAACTGACGAGCTACAATCTCGTTACGGAATGCTTTACCAATTTGCGCAATACCAAAAGGAATCTTCATACGACCTGTTTTTTGCACATTCAGGAAGTTCACAAAGATACCCTGTGCCGTTTCGGGACGAAGATATACCTTCATTGCACCATCAGCAGTAGAGCCCATTTCAGTAGCAAACATCAGGTTGAACTGACGAACTTCTGTCCAGTTACGTGTACCACTAACAGGGCATACAATCTCACAGTCGAGTATAATCTGACGCAGATCTTCGAGGTTACTATCGTTCAATGCTTTTGCAAAACGGGTATGAATCTCGTCGCGCTTCGCCTGATTCTCCAAGATTCTTGGATTGGTCTCGCGATACATAGCTTCGTCAAAAGTCTCACCAAAACGTTTTGCTGCTTTTTCTACCTCTTTGTTTATTTTGTCGTCAATCTTAGCCAGATGATCTTCGATAAGGACATCGGCACGATAACGTTTTTTACTATCTTTATTATCAATCAACGGATCGTTGAAAGCATCAACGTGTCCTGAGGCCTTCCAAATAGTCGGGTGCATAAATATTGCAGAATCGATACCCACCACATTGTCGTGAAGAAGCACCATACTATCCCACCAATACTTTTTAATATTGTTTTTTAATTCAACTCCCATCTGACCGTAATCGTACACAGCGCTTAGTCCATCATAGATTTCGCTAGATTGAAATACAAAACCATACTCTTTACTGTGTGAAATTATTTTCTTAAAAACATCCTCCGACATATTTTTGAATCTTTTTTTTCGTTACTTCTATATGTTTAGCAATAAGTTGCACAAAGTAACTATTTTTTTTTGACATAAAAGTTGTCATAGTTTAACGAATTATGCCAATTTTACACTCTATTGTAAAAAAGCTATCTTAGCTGTTTCAAAAAACGGTGTTCATAATGCGCTATTTGTTCATATTCATCTATACTATGATAACTCTCTCCGCTTTGGCTCAAACCCCAAGCAGAGAGGCAAAAAGTCATATAGAAGGTAGCGTGTATGATGCAAAAACGAGAGAATCTATTCCCCAAGCAAGTATCCGTTTACTAGAGCAAAGCGACAGCACTTATATACAAGGTACTGTTACAGGCATTGACGGAAATTTTAAATTATTAACTTCTCAAGGGAAATATATAATCGAGATATCTTTCATCGGATATACAAAATTCCATCAAAATATTGAACTCAATTCTAAACAGCCCGACTACAATCTCGAAAAAGTCTATCTGAAAGAAGATGCGTTTATGCTTGGCGAAGCCGTGGTAGAGGCAAAGTCTCCCGATATTGTTGTAAAAGGCGATACCATAGAATATAATGCAGCTGCATATACCAGCGAAGAAAATGCAATGCTGTCGGATATGATAAAAAATATTCCCGGTATAGAACTCGACGCCAATGGAAACATAACTGCCAATGGAAAACCGGTACAAAAAATATTGGTAGACGGAAAAGAGTTTTTTGGCAACGATATTGCTTTGGCCTTGGCTAACCTGCCTGCCAACATGATAAAGAAACTTCAACTATTCAAAGAAGAATCTGAAACAGCCAAAGTAACCGGATTCAGAGATAAAGATCCCGAACAAGTCCTCAACCTTATTGTGAAGGAGGAACTTAAGCAAAGCATATTCGGTGATGTAAGAGTCGGTTATGGCAGTGGCGACAAATATGCCAACAGGGCTATTGTTAACTACATGCGTGATAAAAATCAGGCATCATTTGTAGGTAATATAAACAATGTAAACAACAATGACAATCTCGTATCGAGTGATGGAGTGGAACGAAATAAAAATGCAGGGTTCAACTTATACACACAAGCATCGAAGAAATTCAAGATAGGGGGTAATATACGCTACTCGAACAATGAAAACATGCTAGAGACCAAAACCGAAACTCAAACATTTCTATCATCAGGTGACCGTACATCGAGGCAAGATTCTAAAAACGAGAATCAACGGGAAAACTTCAATGGAGGTATGAATCTCAGTTGGGAACCCGATTCATCAACCACCATTTTCGCCCGGTCTTATATCAATTTCAACAATTCCAACATCAACCAAACATCAACCAGCATATCGCATGTGGCACAAATGGACACAACATCGGGCTACAACATTAATGACTCCAAAGGCAATGGTTATAACATCAACAATGTTTTTACGATCGGCCGGAAGCTAAATAGCAAAGGCAGAACCATCAGCCTGACATTAAATCACACCTTGCGAAAAGATGATAGCAAGGGAATGAACTATTCCCTAACGAGTTATAGCGGAGAGATCCCCGATAACATTATAGACCAAAAGCTTACGACCAAAAGCACAACAAACGGCTATGCCTTTTCACTTTCTTATGTGGAGCCGATAAACAAAGATCATTCATTGCAGTTCGCTTATAATTATAATAATAATCATTCGGACAGGGATCGGGATGCTCGTAAAAAAGATGAGGAGGGCAATTACACTATCATCGACAAACCATTCAGTCGAAATACAGTTAATGATTATATAAACCAAAATATAAGCCTGAACTTTCAGGGGACAAAAGAGAAATATAATTATACCCTCGGTATCAGCATTGATCCTTCTTATTCGAAGAGCAATATAAGCCTCGGCGATTCAATCATCGAGGATATAACACAAAATGTAGTAAACTATTCTCCCACTCTACACTTTTCGTACAGACCCAATACTACAACCAATCTCGATTTCGACTATTCGGGATATAGCAGGCAGCCGGCAATAAACCAAATATCGGCAGACACTACGGTTGTAAATGCATTGAGTAAATACTACGGTAATCCCAATCTGAAACCCAGCTATGACAATAATTTCAATTTTAATTATCAGAAGTCCGATTATGAGACTAACCGCTTTATGATGATTTCAGGCAGCTTTCGCTATACATTCAACAATATTGTCGATTATACCCTTATCGATGCACAGGGAAACAGCCTGAACACGTACCGCAATATAAATGGCAATATAGGGTCTAATCTGGGATTTATGTATAATACGCCTTTACGTAATAAAAAATTCACGATCAACACTAATACCTTTGTCAATTATTATAAGAATAAAGGTTTCACCAATGGCGAAAAAGCAATAACCAATAATATTGTTCTTAGTGAGCAACTTATGGTCAGATTTAAATCGACAAAGTTTGAAACCAGCTTGCAAGGCAATATAAACCATAGTATCACAAAGAACAATTTGACTAATGCGCAAAACAGAGTAACAACAAATTATGTATTCAGCAATATAACGTTGGTAAAGTTACCCTACGATTTTTCTATTCAAAGTAATTTCGAATACTCTTATTTTGCAGGTTACGGGGATGATTTCCAAACAAGCGAAATGCTATGGAATGCATCGATAGCCAAACTATTCCTTAAACAGAAAAAAGGCTCCTTGAAATTACAATTATTCGATATACTTAACGATAGAAACAATGTATCCCGATACGTTAGCGGAAACTACCTGTCGGACACAAGGACTAACACACTGAATCAGTTCGTTATGCTAAGTTTCTCTTACCGATTCAATATATTCAAAGGAAAAAGCGATAATGTGGATAATGATTACTATTTTTGAAAATAAATATTTTTAATATTAGTATTCATTTAAAGCCACAAGACCATGAGAACACACTTCGTAACATATTGCATATTGGCAATAGTAGCATTATCGACAACCGCATGTCCTCAAAAACCGGAAGAAAAGAAAGAAGCACCCAAAACAATCATTATAGCTTATGTAGGAGGTTTCAGAGGAGAAACCGATGTAGACAAAGTATCGGCAAATAAAATCACTCACATCAACTATGCATTCGTAAATGTAGTGGACGGGAAAGCGGTTCTTACTAACGAGGCAACAGATACGATTAATTTCAGAAAGCTAAATTTGCTAAAAGAGAAAAATCCCGACCTTAAAATACTTATTTCTCTCGGAGGCTGGGGTTGGAGTAAAAATTTCTCTGATGCCGTGTTAACAGCAGAAGGTCGCGAGGCTTTTTCTCAATCGGCTCTGGATATTATGACTACTTATAAGCTCGATGGTATAGATATCGATTGGGAATATCCTGCAATACCGGGAGACGATGGTAATATCTACCGCCCGGAAGATAAACAAACATACACCCTTATGTTCGCATCCCTAAGAGCAAAACTGGATTCTGTAACTAAAATCACAAACGAACCTTATTTGCTAACTACTGCAACCGGAGGCTTCAGCAAGTTTCTTGAAAATACGGAAATGGGTAAAGCACAGGAATACCTTGATTATGTAAACATTATGACTTATGATGCTCAATCGAGTGAAATAGCAATCCATCACACCAACCTTTATGCCTCGGACAGCTATGAACCTAAGCGCAGTGCCGATTTGATTGTGCAAGAATATATTAAAGCGGGAGTACCTGCAAACAAACTGGTTATGGGCATCGCTTTCTACGGTCGTACTTTCAAACTGAAAGACGATGCTACTAAAGGCTTAGGCGATAAGGTTGAGAAACAAGTATCGGGAAAAGGATTTACATATATAAAAGATAGTCTCGAAAATAGAAACGGGTATGCAAAATCGTGGGATAGTATCGCCCACGCTCCTTATCTGTTTAATAGCGGTGAAAAACTATTTGTAACCTACGATGACGAGCAATCGGTCAAAGCTAAATGCGAATATGTTTTGCAAAATGGCATGGCAGGCGTTATGTTCTGGGAATATAGCTCCGATCCGAAGGAATATCTTCTGGATGCAATAAATGAAGCATTAAAATAAAACATTAAAACTAAAGTAAGGTTGTCATTTAACAAGCAAATGACAACCTTATTGTTTTTTACGCTTTTTATTTTTACCTTGCGCGAACAATTTGAAACCTAAAAATCCAATAAACTAACAACATGTCTAATAACACTGAAAAAATTAAATTCTACAGTGGAGAAAACATTCCACTTGAGTTACACAAAGTCCGCATTGTACAAAAACTTCATTTAGTTCCCATCGAACGAAGACTGGAAGCCCTATACGAAGGAGGGTTCAATACATTTAGGCTTGATACCAAAGATGTATTTCTGGATATGCTTACAGACAGCGGAACAAATGCCATGAGCGATAAACAACTCGGGGCAATGATGAGCGCCGACGATGCCTATGCAGGATCTCAAAGCTTTGTACGTTATCAAAAAGCGGTAGAAGAAGTACTTGGCAAAAAATATTTATTACCCGTTCATCAGGGACGTGCTGCCGAGAATATTATTTCGCATGCATTTATCCGCAAAGGGAATATTGTTCCGATGAACTACCATTTTACCACAGCAATGGCTCATATTACTCAATATGGCGGTAAAATAGAGGAGTTACTATATGATGAAGCTTATGTAATAAGTAGTAAACACCCATTCAAGGGAAATATGAATCTGGAAAAATTAGAGGAGTGTATCAAAAAACATGGTGCATCTAATATACCATATATCCGAATGGAAGCATCGACCAACCTAATTGGCGGTCAACCGTTTTCTATCGAAAATCTGCGCGGCGTAAGAGAGATAGCTACTAAACACAAAATACGTCTTGTATTAGATGCGAGCCTACTTGGCGAAAATGCATGGCTGGTAAAACAACGTGAAGAAGAATTCAAGAATAGCTCGATGGCCGAAATTATTCTTTGCATGACAGATCTGGCTGACCTTGTTTACTTCTCGGCACGTAAGCTAAGTTCTTCGCGAGGAGGTGGTATCTGCACGAATGATTACGCCATCTTTAAAGAACTAGAACCTTTAGTACCTCTATTTGAAGGATTTCTCACTTATGGGGGCATGTCGGTTCGTGAGATAGAAGCTATTGCGGTAGGCTTATATGAGACACTTGACGAGACAATGATCTGCCAAAGTCCGCAATTCATAGAATACCTCGTAAAAGCATTAGAAAGTAAAGGTGTACCGGTCGTTACTCCTGCCGGTGTATTAGGCTGCCACGTAGACGCAATGAGAATATGTGCCCATATACCACAAACACAATATCCTGCGGGAGCACTGGCTGCTGCATTCTTTCTTATATCGGGTGTAAGAGGTATGGAGCGCGGTTCTGTATCCAATCAACGCGACGAATATGGTAATGAAACTTATGCTGATATGGAATTGCTACGACTGGCTATTCCTCGCCGTGTATTTACATTATCGCAAATTAAATATGTAGAAGACCGTATGACTTGGCTGTACGAAAATCGTGAGTTGATAGGCGGACTTAAATTTGTCTACGAACCACCTGTTCTCCGTTTCTTTATGGGTGGTCTTGAACCAATCAGCGATTGGCCTGAAAAATTAATTGCGAAATTTAAAGAAGACTTTGGAGATAGCTTATAATAATTTTTAACCATCTCCGTTTCACTTATTGCAGTTCTGTATGTACTTTTGGTTTTAACTAAAGTGCAAATAGATATAGAGCAAGCCACTTTACTATAATGTGGCTTGTTTTTCATTTATAGAACGGATAAAACATTACTTTCAATTTTATCTATATAGAGCTGGATAGTTAGATAAGCAAGTAAAAAGTTACAGTCAAAAAAGGGGTAAAAGTGTCACCTTTGTTACCTTTTAACAATTGATATAAATAGATTTATTATAAATTTACAACATGGCGAAAGGACGTATACTCTGGGCAGATGATGAAATCGATATTTTGCGACCTCACATTCTTTTTCTCGAAGAAAAGGGTTATACGGTAACTCCTGTTAATAGCGGACAAGATGCGCTTGAAGCTTTCAGAAACGAGAGTTTCGATGTTGTATTTCTAGATGAAAACATGCCGGGGCTAACCGGTATGGATACACTGACTATGATCAAAGAGATTAATCCCAGTGTTCCTGTTATAATGATCACAAAGAGCGAGGATGAGGGTATAATGACACATGCCATAGGTAAGAAAATAGCCGACTACCTTATAAAACCTGTCAATCCGAATCAAATATTACTATCTATCAAAAAAAATCTGCACAAAGATGACATTGTATCGGAGGCTACACTCGAAGGTTACAGGGAAGGCTATAGTAAAATAAGTGCTCAGATTACAGATTCTATAACATACTATGATTGGGTAGAAATATACAAGAAAATTATCTATTGGGAACTTGAACTGACTGCATCACAGAACCCTTTGATCGATCTATTGCATACTCAAAAACAAGAGGCTAATAATGGATTTTGCAAATTCATAAAGAGAAACTACGAATCGTGGATACAAAACCCTGAAAACAGACCGCTCATCAGCCCCGAACTTTTCCCTAAGAAAGTATTTCCATTACTAGAGGGTGACAAACCCGTCTTTTTCATACTTATTGATAATTTACGCCTCGACCAATGGATGGAGGTAAAAGATCTTCTTGTCAATGATTTTACATTTACAGAAGAAACCTATTGCAGCATTCTACCAACAGCGACACAATATGCGCGCAATGCAATCTTCTCGGGATTGATGCCTGCACAGATAGCAAAAACATTTCCCGACTTGTGGGTAGACGAAAGTGAAGATGAAAGTAAGAATCTGAATGAAGAGGTACTGATTCAAACCCTTATGGAAAGATTCAGGCGAAAAGACTCATTTTCCTACCACAAATTAACGACTTCGGCCGCAGGAGAAAAACTGATTCAGAATATGAACACATTGAGCGATAAAAAGCTGAATGTAATTGTCATCAATTTTGTAGATATGCTTTCGCATGCGCGTACCGAATCGAAGATGATACGCGAACTGGCTGCCGACGAAGCTGCATACCGCTCATTAACCCGTTCGTGGTTCAAACATTCGAGCACAATGGATTTATTGAAAAGGGTTGCCGAAATGAAATGTAAAGTTATCCTGACTACCGACCATGGCACTATCCGTGTAAAGAGCCCGATGAAAACGATAGGTGATAAAAGTGTAAATTCCAACATACGATATAAGGTCGGACGCAATCTGGAGTATGATCGTAAGAAAGTTTATGACATTCGCGATCCACAAAAAATAGGACTTCCGACTCCAAATATCAGTACAAAGTATATCTTTGCAACCGGAGATGATTTCTTTGCATATCCCAACAATTATAACCATTATGTATCTTATTATACCGATACATTTCAACACGGGGGAATATCGATGGAAGAAATGATTGTCCCATTTATAACAATGACACCCAAATAAGGACTATTATGGAAATAAAGATAGAATCACTGGATACAATTAACGATGCTGCCATCGAATTCATAAAGATGATGGGCGACAATACCGTTTTCGCTTTCAGAGGAGAAATGGGAGCCGGTAAAACTACATTTATAAAAGCAATATGTGAAAACCTTGGCGTTACAGATACAATCAACAGCCCGACATTTGCTATTGTAAACGAATACCGATCGGAGACGGGGGAACTCATATACCATTTTGATTTCTACCGTATCAATAAAATAGAGGAAGCTTATGACTTTGGTTATGAAGACTATTTCTACAGCGGCAGCCTATGTTTCATTGAGTGGCCTGAACTCATCGAAGACCTACTGCCAAAAGATACGGTGAATGTCAGCATTAAAATACAAGAGGATGGCAGTCGCAGCGTAACACTAATTTGAACTTAACTGTGCTTATAAGAATCTGATATTCTTAACTGTTACAACTAAACAAACTATTACAAACACAGAGCTAATCTGCTTTTTTGCATTATATTTGCAATAAGTATCTAACTACGTCTTTATGAAAATAGCTATACTGGTACCTTGTTATAACGAGGGATTGACAATAAGAAAAGTTGTTTCGGACTTCAAAAGAGTACTACCCGAAGCAGATATATTCGTTTATGATAATAATTCGTCTGATAATACGATAGAAGAGGCGACTTCCGCCGGAGCTATCGTAAGAACAGAAACGACACAGGGCAAAGGTGCTGTGGTTTTAAGTATGTTCCGTGATATCGATGTCGATTATTACCTGTTAGTAGATGGCGATGACACTTATCCTGCCGAGGCTGCAAAAGAACTTCTCGAGTGCATAGAAAAGACAAATGCAGACATGGTGATTGGCGATAGATTGTCGAACAAAACATATCTGGCTGAGAACAAGAGACCGTTCCACAATTTCGGAAATGATCTGGTAAAGAAACTGATAAACCAATTTTATCATAGTTCCCTTAATGATATACTTTCGGGATACAGACTTTTCAGTCGCAGATTTGTAAAGAATTATTCTTCGTTGATTTCAGGGTTCGAACTGGAGACTGATCTTACTATATATTGCCTGAACTACGATTTCAAAATACACGAAATACAAATAGACTATCGCGACCGCCCTGAAGGTAGCGTATCCAAATTAAATACATATAAGGACGGCTATAAGGTATTGAAGTTATTCTTCAATCTATACCGTCTCTACAAACCGCTAAGTTTTTTCACTCTTATATCAGCATTTATATTATTAATTGGCTTAATACTAGGTGTTTTTCCAATTATAGATTATATAGAGTATCAATATGTATATAAAGTACCTACTGCCATTGCAGCGGTAGCTTCCGTCATAATAGCGGTTCTGTTATACACTTGCGGCTTGATATTGGATAATATCTCTAAATTCGACAAGAAAAATTTCAAATACTCATTATTAAATTTTGATGAAGCTGCAAAAACCAAAAGATATTAAGCAGGCAATTTTTCTTTGTATCGCTTTCCTTATACTATTCTCAAGCTATTCTGTCAATATATGGAAAGTTTCTGACGAAAATATGTTCTTATTTTTCGAGCGGCAACCCGAAGGGCTAGTCGTAGGGAGAATAGCCAAAGCGGCTCACGATGGAATATTTTCATACGGGGGACTCACAGGATTAAATTATACCGAATACCTGAAAACAGACAGCCTCGGAATAAGTACTATGAGTGAAGAATATAGTCGCAATTTATCAATTCAACACGATCTCTATCTAACAAACAGCCCCCTTCCTAATAAATTTGTTGCCTACAAAAGCCAGACAGGCGGACAAGCAATTCTCTATAGTGTGATACAAAAGATAAGCCCTTTTGGCAATCTGGGGAATCTAAGGCTCTTTAAAGGTTTGAATGCTGCATTAGTAGCGCTTTGCTTCGTATTGTTCATTGGATGGGTATATCGGAATTATGGTGGAACAAGCAGCATAATCACCTTATTTCTCTTACTTATTTCGCCATGGATAAATAACTTTGCTCACAATCTCTGGTGGGCCTTGTGGAGTTTTTACATCCCATTTATAACAATGTTGCTTCTCTTCGAGAAGAAGCATAACTTCAAAGATAAGATAAGCAATAACAAAATCCTCATTTATCTTTTCCTTGCTGTTTTTGCAAAGTGCTTCTTCACCGGATTTGAATTTATCACATCTACTCTGATAGCCGCAATGTGCCCTATAGTGTATTACTATATTTTGGAGCAAAAAAGTTTCCGATCTTTTATCGGTTTCGCATTCAAAGCCGGAATCACAATGGTGATAGCGGTCTTAGCGGAAATGCTTGTATTGATAATGCAAATAAGATCGCTCGAAGGTTCTTTTAGTGATGGCATTAACCACATACTCGTATCTTATACCAAAAGAGCTACTTATGGTATAATAGAACAAAGCGAAACATATGGAGAGATTCTTCAGAAGTACTTTCAGGGGAATGTATTTGATCTCGGATTTCTACCTCAGACCGAATTTAAATTTTACTTTGGGGTATTCTTCCTTATTATCTGCCTTTTCGGTGTTGCAATATACTTTATCAGCAAACAATTAAATCAGGCAGACAAGATGAAGAATCTGGCATTGATATCAACTACTTTATTCTCGGTGCTATCGCCATTATCTTGGTTTATCATCTTTAAACAGCATGCTTCAGAGCATCCTCACATGGATTATATAGTGTGGTATATGCCGACTTTACTCTTTGGCTTTATTGTTATTGGTCAGGGGATATCATTAATCGTAGCAAAGGTTAGAGGCTCCCACAACAAGCCTGACGTTTTATCATAGTATACAGAATGTTTTATATCTGTATCTCGTCCATAGGATCCCAAAAGATTGCTTTCCAGTTTTTAATCCTATCATTGACAATAGTTACTCCTTCTGACTCCAGCATCTTTTGCATTTCTCCCGAGATGCCAAAGGCTTCTTTTCCTGACAATATACCTTGACTATTTACAACCCGATAGGCGGGAATGCCTGTCTTTGCAGAATTACATTCACTCATAACACGCCCCACCATTCGCGACAGATTAGGATAGCCTATTGCTTTGGCTACAGCACCGTAACTTGTGGCACGACCGGACGGAATAGTTTTCACAATATCGTACACTGCTTGTATAAAAGATGCTTTATCTATCTTATTCATATCTTACAAGTTGAATAGGCAAATATAAGGATATTCAAAACGTAATAGTCAATTATTTATGTAGAAGTCGTGTCGAACCGATAAGCTTATAGCTATTGGCTAATGACCTCAAGTGGTAACAGATTCCTCCTTTCAGTTCGGAATGACAGAGAAAAAATGACAGAGAGAATAAAAAAGAGAACGACAGATAGGCAACTTATAACTCATAATTATATAATTTTCATTTCGAACTTATGTTATTTTATATCCTGATATTAAATCCGTTATTTATAACACTCTGTGATACTTTGTGTGACCATGTAGTTAAAAGTCAGGATGAGCTCAAAATAATAAATAAGGGATCGCCTGCTTTTAAGCAAACAATCCCCTACCATAATATCTTTAGTTCTCAGATTACAATCTGAAAAGATTGAATGATCTGATCAGAATTTGAGAATCATTCCAAGAAGTACGTTATTCATATTCAGTTTAAATCCAAAGCCGTTTGTCGTTCTTTCATTTTTGTAATCACTAAGACCATATTTACTTTTATCATTTTGATATCCTAAAAATCCAAATTTCCCTAACAAAGAAACTTTACTAGAAACATTAATAGCAACACCAGGTCTGAATCCTACTTCAATTTGATGCGAGGTAACATCGTATTCTTTTTGTTTTGAATGCGCATATAAGATACCGCCATCAACAAACAGACCTCCAATATCCCCTTTCAAAAAAGAGTAACGAACAAAAGGATTAATCACATAACTTTCTGTCGCCACAGTTTCAATCTGCTCCATATTATTAATATAACTATATGATGCAAATTCCTCATGCCTATAACCGACAACAATACCAATACCAATATTTTTACTGATTACATAGCCAAATTCGGGAAGAATGCTATAAGATGTCTGACTTTCGTCAGTCCCTTTATCCTTACTCGACCATAAACTAGCTGATCCTCCAACCCACATCTGACCCACGTCTTGCGCACTTGCATTAATAAATGTCACCAATGCCAGAATAGCCACCAAAAATAATTTTCTCATAATATCATTTTATATAGATTTAACACAAATATATACAAAAGAAATGGTTAAATTAACATTGATACGAACATTTTCAAGCAGTACACCCTTTTTGCAAATAAAATAGTAAAAATCAGCATTACACCGATTATCAAAACACCTTAACGAATACTACAATGTTTGCTTGGCTGATGTTACAGTAACTTCGACAACTCTCGTAAGAAAAGAAAACTTCTCCTTCATAAACTCATAATCCGCACCCGAATCAAGGTATTTAGCTGTTCCATCGATCAGGAAGCCTGTGCCCTGATAATCTTTATAGCCTAAAACGTCGCGGCTACCGATCGTTATTTTGACCTGATCGTTAACCATCACATTTTTCTCTGTCTTGCGCATACCATATGCAGGAATTAATAGTCGATTCTCGTCTGCAATCACAATATACGAGTTCCACGTATTTACGACATGCGGCTCGTCTACACCCCACGAAACGATAGATACGACACCTTCATGTTCAAGTACTTCTATAAATTTTTCGGTAAAAATGACTGATTTATCCATAATGATTTCTTTATTAATAATTAAAACAGATCACAAAATTATGGATAAGAAGGCAGACAAAAATTAAGCTGGATTAAGAAATCAGAGTTTCGCGTTTTTTCTTCGTATTTCGCTTAAATATTCGGGTGTAATTCCCAGATATGATGCGATCATATATAGTGGTATCCGCTGCATAAAGGTGGGGAATAACGAGTTGAAATGCAAATACATATCTTCTTTAGAGAGATTGAAAATCAATTTAAGCCTGAATTGAGAAGCGGCATATCCCCTCTCTGCCATCATACGGAAATAACGTTCAAGGAGAGGTACTTCGTTCGTTAGCTCAATTAATGAGGCATAATTAATAGATAATACTTCTGAATTTTCGACCGCCTGAATATTATATTCTGATACCTTTTGGGTACTAATGCTAAAGTAATCTGTCAGCCACCAATCTTCTATCGCAAATTGGACTATTTGTTCCAGACCCTTATCATTGTTATAGAACATGCGAAGACAGCCCTTATTTACAAAATAATAGGCCTTACATACCGATCCTTCTTCAGACAGATATTCTCCCCGTTTCAACGATAACGACTTGACGTATTTATATATAGCCTCGATACCATTGTCGTCTAGTTTAACATATTTCCGAATATGATCAATAATGTCCGTAAGCATATTACTATTTTTTTGTAGCAGAAATTAAAAGCATCATCGGTCTGCACAATTCATCTTTCATGCAAAAAAAATCGGGATTATCGTATTTGTTCTCTTTCATAAAATAAATATACAAAAAACCCCTGAAAACCGAAAGATTCTCAGGGGTTTGATTTATGTTTAATTGGGAGAATCATATTTCTCCATTCGTATTCATCGATAATAGATAAGAAGCAGAATCAGGGTGTGTTTGTATCTTTCTTGCAACGTATCGCTGTCAGGAATTGTCGTCCCATACCTGTTCTGGATATATAATTTTCAGGATTACCTGCACCGTTTACTGCGTTTATTTTTCTATTCCATGCACTATTTGTATTCGGTGTAACTGCTGCATAATAAGCACTACTCGTCCAGAAATAGGATGTTTGACCGTAAAACTGAGAGGAAGGAGAAAAGCCGCCTAAATAGGCATCGAACCCACCTTTGTATGCAGGTAAGCTTGCCCCATACGATTCGGGCAACTCGCTACCGGAGATCATACATTGTGCTTTCATCGCTTTTCCATGTGGGCTTGTTGTCGCACCGGAGGGTCTGTCGTACTCCAAAAGAGGGCTTCCGATATCGGCCATAGTCGAATATTTAGAGGTATTCTTAATTATTTCGTTTTCGAGATCTGTCCATTCCTTATCGCTCGGCAGATGCCATCCGTCGGGGCAGATACCTTGAACTCTGGCTCCTTCGCTGGTGCCACCTTCGTCTGTGCCGGGATGAGTCTTACCATTTGTAGCAGCGTACCAATTATATAGAAGTCCCAATTCGGGTTGTGCATTAAAAAGAGTCGGGTCTAAATTATTAGTACCGGGATAACACCATCTGGGATCACCACTGCTTCCGGCATTCGCGGGAGTAGTGGGAAGCGAAGCGCCTCCTTGAGCTGATGCGAATTTGGTTACCGCCAGATTCTCCACCATCCAAATACCGGCATCACCGAACAACCGTGCTTTAAAATCCTTGTTGTCCTGATCTTTATATATAACGATATTTTCGGATTCTAATTCGGTGAGTAATTTCCACTCCAGACCATCCCAAACATATAGTCCCTGAGGGTTTGCACTATTGTTGTCTACACACATGCTGGTATTATAAACCAGCAGTCCTATATGTTTCGCATCAAGATCGCCTTTTGTTGTTCCATTTTCATAGTCAGAATCCCCCTTAAGCATCGGAAATAGCTGATCTATTTTTTCTAAGGCTACACGAGGAAGCCCCAATCCCTTAGATACAACTGCATTACTTCCAGAGTCTGATTGTCCTCCGGTCAAATCTAATAAAGCTCCATAATGGGGCTTATTATTTGTACCAATTGTTACTTGAGCTTTTAGTGGCAGAACAGAGAAGAGAATAACTAAAGAATAAAAAAATAAATGTTTCATAAAGTTTTTTGCCTATACATAAATAATTATCAGAAAATGGATTTCTGTCAATTCGACACAAAGGTAAAAAATAAAGTTTATTAATCAAAACCTTGATCCAGAAAGAGAATAGACTTTTAATTATGCTTGAGAACCGCCAGAGACAGATTGTAAATAAAATCGCGGCTAATATTTTCGAGTAGTTTTATTACGGCACTTTAACTAAAAAACTCCCTTGCGGGAGTCTCATTTATTTAAGTTTTGCTTTTAGTTCTTCTATCTGCTTATCCTTTTCTTTGAGGAGTCTTTCGTATAAGTCTTTAATATCATCAATAGGATAATTGTAATTATTTTCTTGTTCACATATACCTTGATTTAAAATCTCATGAGAATTTTCAGCAGAGGTATTTGTGAATGTATTATCTGTTACTGTAAACGATTTGATAACTTCTTCCGGTTCAAAATTCTTTAGGAAACCAACAGGAATATTTAGAGCCGTTGCGAATTTATCAAGGACAGGATCTTCTATTACTTCTTCCAGTTCCAAAGCAGATACTTTACTTTGTGACATACTTACCCTGAAAGCTAAATCTTCCTGAGTGATATTCTGACAGGTTCTCGCAATCCGTATATTCCTTCCGTGATTGGTTTTCTTTTTCTTTTCGGCAACAGCTTCCATATTTATATATCGTTATCAGTTGATTAAACAAATGTATCTCTTCGAAGTTTAGTGCTAAATTAAGATATTTTACCGCAACTCAAATAAGAATTTGCCGTATTCTTTATTTTTATATTCCGAAAAATAAAAAAGCTGCTGATATTCAGTAAATATAATATCGTCCGATAAAATATATTATTGCAGGGTAAGGCTCTATTTTTGTGATGTTATAATCTGAATGCGTCTCGACTTTTCTTTTAACCACAGAGCAAAAGTCAAGATGAACTCTCTGATAATATTTTAGAAAATGTATTTTAAAGCAAATATAAAAGAATATCTATATCTTTGTCCTGTCAGAAATGACAAGACATAATATAGTTTAGATATTAAGCGTTTAGCTGATTTCGTGTTGCACAAAAGTCGAAATTTAGTATTACACACGATGGACAGTAGACGCCTAATCCGCCTTATCATATAGGGCGGGAGGCGTTTCTTATCTGTGTGTATGGGCTTCGACTCCCAGTGCAACGATAGGTTAATGTCCTCCCGCTTCTTTATTGTTAAATGTCTTGCTAGAGGACAGGCAAGTTTGTTAAACTATATGCTATGTCTGAAAAGAACGAAAAACACAATACAAAGAACGATATGCCGGACGACTTCCGCCATGCGTCTCTCCCCATTACACCCGAAGAATGTATCGGACTGACTTTTGATGAGGTCGTGAAACTTTACCTGAAATATAATATCGCAAAACCCGAAGAAAAGAAACCCGATCTGTTAATCAAAATTCATTTATCGGATGCTACACTTATATGCCGCATCCACGATGATACATGTATTGACGCCTATTTCGAAACCGACAGCATTGTAAACACGAATAAATAATATCTGATACTCTTAAAAACACCCTCATTATTCACCGAACCCAAACCTAGAAAATGCTCCAAGTACTGCTTATAATTAAACATCTAATGGGAGCGAGAAAGGGAATGACTTTTGTCATTCCCTTTCTAAATTAATGTGAGTTTGATATATGTATCATATAATTATGAGGTATAGGTTGTGTTATCGATCGTTCCCTCCGTCATTTTTTCTCTGTTATTTTCTCTCTGTCATTCCGAAACGTAGTGAGGAATCTATTATCTCTTGAGATTATTAGCTGATAGCTATTAGCTAATGTTATAGAAGATCCCTCCTTTCAGTTCGGGATGACACATTTGGATAAAGGTTTTATTGTGCCTTTATAGAGGGTTTTGTAAAGGTGAGGGAGTGGATAAGTTTTGTGGGTGTGGATAGATAAACTATTTTATCCGTAAAATCTATATCCTAACTGACTATTAAAAGATTAAAACTATTAGAGACTATATTATCTTGTCATAATATTTTGAATGTATTTTAAATATTTTAACTTTGTTTTAAAGTTAAAATAAATGAGAAAAGAAGATACTTTGGAAAATACTATTATTGCAGAGCAAGCAAACGATAAATTAAGACCTGTATGTGGCATCGTCATGCCTATATCAGCAATAGATGGTTGTAATGAGAGTCATTGGGCTGATGCAATGTACATCCTAACTTCATGCATTGAGAGAGCAGGATTTGAAGCTAATATTGTAAGTAATGCAGATGATATTGGTGTTATCCAAAAAAGAATTGTTCAAAATTTATATGATAATCCTATTGTAATCTGTGATGTTAGTGGGAAAAATCCAAATGTAATGTTTGAATTAGGATTAAGATTGGCATTTGATAAACCAACGATAATTGTAAAGGATGAGAAAACGAGTTATTCTTTTGATACTTCCCCTATAGAACATTTAGAATATCCAAGAGATCTACGTTATAATAAGATTGAAGATTTCAAAATAAAACTTATTGATAAAATAAAGAAAACATACAAAAAATCACAAGAAGACCCTCAGTTTAGTACATTTTTAAAACATTTTGGAGAATTTAAAGTTGCTAAAATTGACCAAAAAGAGGTTTCGCAACAAGAGTTTATCATGGATGAAATAAAAAGTCTCAGAAGACTTATTCTACAAACGAATAGACAATCATCTTCCCAAAGAGAACTTATTGATAAAGATAAAGATAATAATGTTATTAATATATGCTGTAGAAATCATTCAATTTCTAAAATTGAAGAAGTCCTTCCTCTGATATCTTCTATAAATGGAGTTTTAGATGTTTCATTAAAAGAATTACGAGGTAAACATTTTCACGTAATTATAACAATTGAAGATTATGTAGATAAGTACAGTATTAGAAGTAAAATTAATAGACTTCTGAAGAATACTGAAACGAATCAAATAGACCTAGAAACTGATACACATTGATTTGTAGCTCAATACAAAAACAAATTGAAAACACATAATTGAACGTTGCGGACCGGCAACGCTCTTTCTTTTATATAAAAATATTTTCAAAAAAACTATTTACATTCAACTTTCAAAATCTTATATATCTTATCTGATATATGATGCAATATGTTTTCTCTACTATCAAAATAGTGGAATACATACAACGCAAAAGCCTGACAGATTTCTCTATCAGGCTTTGTGCGCATGAAGGGACTCGAACCCCCACGTCTCTCGACACCAGATCCTAAGTCTGGCGCGGCTACCAATTACGCCACATGCGCAGCTATTTTGTTAGCGAGTACAAAGATATAATTATTTTTATATTAACAACGATTTTGAATGAAAAAAAATCAAATAAATACTTATATACTACTTAAACATACGGGGAATCAACAAATTTATCCAAAGTCAATATTTCATTTTTATCTTTAATCCGATAAAAGATTTGCTATTCCGGTATAACACCACCCCAATATTTACACACTTGTATGACTAAAAGAATGATTAAATCTCATTGGACAGATACAGTCCATTTTTCACATTTTACTCTCGACTTTTTTTTATACATTTGTAATACTAAAGGAGAAAAATAAATATGGACAATTATATAGTTTCAGCCCGAAAATATCGCCCCATGACCTTCGGCTCGGTTGTAGGACAACGTGCGCTGACAACAACTCTCAAAAATGCAATAGCAACAGGTAAATTAGCTCATGCTTATTTGTTTTGCGGCCCCAGAGGTGTTGGCAAAACTACATGTGCCCGTATTTTCGCCAAGACAATCAATTGCCTGTCTCCCGCAGCCGACGGCGAAGCATGCAATCAATGCGAATCGTGCGTTGCTTTCAATCAGCAACGTTCATTCAATATACACGAATTAGATGCAGCATCTAACAATTCGGTGGATGATATCCGTTCGCTCATCGAGCAAGTACGCATCCCCCCACAAATAGGCAAATACAAAGTATATATCATAGATGAGGTTCACATGTTGTCGCAAGCAGCATTCAATGCTTTCCTCAAAACATTGGAAGAACCACCACATCATGCTATCTTCATATTGGCAACAACCGAAAAGCATAAGATATTACCAACTATACTTTCACGTTGTCAGATATACGATTTTAGCCGCATAACAATAAAAGATACTGTCGAGCATTTACAATATGTTGCTTCGCAAGAAGGCGTAACCGCCGAGCCGGAAGCACTGAATGTACTTGCCCAAAAGTCTGATGGCGGTATGCGCGACGCACTGTCGATATTCGATCAGGTCGTTAGTTTCACAGGAGGAAATGTTACTTACAGAGCCGTAATAGACAATCTGAATGTACTGGATTACGAATATTACTTCAAACTAACAGATTGTATCCTCACCGGGAATGTAGTGGATGGACTGCTTATTCTGAACGATATACTAAGTAAAGGGTTTGACGGAAATAATGTAATTACAGGAATTGCCTCTCACTTCCGCGATTTATTACTATGCAAAGATGCTAAAACGGCAGAACTGTTTGAGGTTGGGGCATCCATTCGGGAGCGATACATAGAAACAGCCAAGAGGTGTAGTAACGAATTTCTTTACCGAGCTATAGAGATAGTCAACGAGAGCGATTTGAATTACAGGTTAAGCCGAAACAAACGTCTACTATCCGATCTTACCATTATCCGCTTATGTCAATCGTCTTCACCTCAAGCAGGAATGGAAGGCGAAAAAAAAAAGCAGGTAATTGAACCTATATTTTCACCCAATCAGGGAAATACCCAACAGCCTGCTCCTCAAGCACAGGCAGCAGCACAAGCACCACGTCTTGCAGTAGCAGCAACGCAACCGCAACCGAATGCTCAGCCTGCTGTGACTTCGAGAGTAGCAAACCTACCCAATGATAAGCCAGCCGTAAATAAAGCATCCAGATCGCCCGGCGTAGGTGGTCTTGGCATATCTATTTCTGCGTTCAATCAGGAGAAAAAGGAAGAAGAAATTAGAGTAGAAACACAATCGGAAGTATTGACCGAACGCTTCACCCCTATCCAATTGATAAAAGAGTGGAAAGCTTATGCAGAAGTATTGATTGAAGAGCATCATCTAAAGAATACGATGCTGAACTGCCTCCCGAATCTTCAGGATAATAATATATTTGAGATTATTGTCAACAATCCGATGCAGGAACAAAGGCTTCTTGAGTACAAAATGGATATTCTCAATAAATTGAAGCTGCAACTTCGCAATACTCAAATACAGATGCAGGTACGTATAAGCGAAGACAATGAGAAAAAACTGGCGTTTACTCCTGCCGAGAAATTCAATTTAATGATGGAAGAGAATGAGAGTCTCCGCCGTTTAAAAGATGAGTTTGGATTAGAACTGTCTTAGTACTTCAAATTCTTGAACAGAGTTCTGCGTTCACGTGCATCATTCAAGTAAAAAATCAGCTGATCCCTATCGAAATGTTCATCAGAATGTGGATTATAGATAAATCTGAAGAGAGACAACAACTCTTTATCAGTAAACTGCTCGAGTAAATCATTAAACTGCTCATTATCATTTATCTCGAAATACAGCAAGGCTAAGCGTTGTTTCACAGCCAGATTAAGCGGATCGAGATCTAACAATTGCTCTGTATATTCGATAGCTTTCAGATAATCCTCTTTCTTTACATTGACAATTGCCAACATATCGAGCAAGTGAAAATCTTCCTGATTATCAGGATACACCTTTAGCAAATAAGCCTCCGCCTCATCATACAATTCCTGTCTCAATTTTATTTCACCGGCAATAATACTTAGATCAACAGAATCTTTATCATTACTCATCTGATCATCTATAAGACGAAATGCAGCATCTAATTCTCCTTGCAAAAGGAGGATTTGTACTCTTTTCGACACAACTTCCGTGCTTCTGCCGACCAGCTCTTCATACTGATCCAAATAGGCAAGTGCCTCTTCATACAACTCTAATGATTGGTAACATTCTGCCAAAAGGAAATAAATAGAAGTATCGCTCGGATTAGACAAGAGGAGACCATCAAAGATCTCGATAGCCTCGGATACCCGCTCGCAAAGAGATAAGCAATGAGCTTTAAGCTTCAATACATTCTCATCCGAATCATTGATAGCCAAAGCAAAATCGAAAGCGTCTATAGCCTTTTCAAATTCATCTTTCAACGAATGCAATTTCCCTACATTTACCCACGCTTCATAGCTATAAGAATCTATATCCAGTATCTTATTGCTGGCAACTATAGCCGCATCATAATCGCCCAACATCTCATAAGCATAAGCAAGATCCGACAGTACATCGACATTATCAGAATTATATTCTAAGCTTTTGTTGAAATAAAGAACTGCCTCATCGAAATAATCAGCTTCAACATACAAAAAACCCAATTCGGCCAATGCATTGTCCAAATCGGTGTCTTCTTCCTCTAATATCTCTTTCGTAAGGGCATACGCCTCAGCTAAAAGACCCAGCTGCAAATAACATTCTATCTTAACCAGATAAGAGTCGAAGTCGTACGAAGTTATACTATTAAGCAAACGAAGAGCCTCTGTGTACTCACCATCATAAGTAGCAAACTTAGCCTTCTTTAGCAACAAAGAAGTATTCTCGGGATGAATAGCCAAACCTGCGTCTATAACATCACGGGCAGCATCAGTATCGGCATTTGTATCGAAATAATCGGCCAACTCATCGAAGTCGTCAGCATCCAGATAGATACTTTTACCCAATTCGAGAGCCTCCTCATACTTACGTACAAGTTCAGATATATCTTTAAATGTCATTTATTTATCTTTAGCTTTCGACCAAGAGTCTTTTAACGGAACAGTACGATTGAATATCATATTTTCCGCTGTTGAATCGGGATCGACACAGAAATAACCTAAACGTTGAAACTGGAATTTATCTAATGCCTGCGCATCTTTCAGATATGACTCAATCTTACAGCCTTTAAGCACTTTCATTGAATCGGGATTAATAAGATCACGGAAGTCACGTTCATCCTCACTTGGATTTTCAACCATAAACAAGCGATCATAAATACGCACTTCGGCATCAAAGCAATCTTCTGTCGATACCCAATGAATAGTTCCTTTTACCTTGCGGGCACTTTCAGGCATTCCGCTCTTAGTCAATGGATCATATTCTGCATATACTTCAACAACTTCGCCATTTTCGTCACGTTTACAACCGGTACATTTTACGATAAAGCCATGTTTTAATCGAACTTCGTTACCCGGAGTCAAACGGAAATATTTCTTAGGAGCATCTTCCATAAAGTCATCTCTCTCGATATATAACTCACGCGAGAAAAGAACTTCATGATCCCCTGCATTTTCATCTTCCGGATTATTATGTGCCACCAGTTTCTCTGTTTTCCCTTCCGGATAATTGGTTATAACCAATTTCACAGGATCAAGAACAGCTGATACACGGTAGGCTTTTTTGTATAAATCTTCACGAACGGAATACTCTAACAATCCGATATCGTTAATAGCATCTGTTTTAGTGTAACCTATTTTATCTATAAAACTATGAATAGACTCAGGAGTGTATCCGCGACGACGGAAACCACTAATCGTAGGCATACGCGGATCGTCCCAACCTGCAACCAATCCCTCTTGTACCAATTGGAGCAACTTACGTTTACTCATAACGGTATAAGTAAGATTCAAGCGGTTAAATTCAAACTGACGCGGACGATAGTCGCTCGTAGCCAATTGATCGATAAACCAATCATAAAGCGGGCGATGCACTACAAATTCTAATGTACATATAGAGTGTGTCACACCTTCGAAATAATCACATTCGCCATGAGCGAAGTCATACATCGGATATGCATGCCAAGTATTCCCCGTACGGTGATGAGGATATTTAATAATACGATATATAATCGGGTCACGGAAATGCATATTCGATGATGCCATATCTATCTTAGCACGAAGCACCATGCTACCCTCTTCCAACAAACCCTCATTCATTTTTTCGAACAAATCGAGATTCTCCTCTATCGGACGATCGCGATACGGGCTATTTTCTCCGGCTTGCGTCGGTGTGCCTTTTTGTTTTGCTATCACTTCAGCCGATTGCTCGTCAATATAAGCTTTACCTTCTTTTATCAATTGAACAGCAAACTCCCATAACTGAGGAAAATAGTCGGATGCATAATACACATTAGCCCAATCGTAACCTAGCCATTGTATATCCTCCATAATAGAATCTACATATTCTACATCTTCCTTCACCGGATTAGTATCATCGAAACGCAGATTACATATACCACCATATTTCTGGGCGATGCCAAAATCCATACAGATCGCTTTAGCATGACCTATATGAAGATAACCGTTAGGCTCAGGTGGGAAACGGGTCTGTATACGACCGCCATTCTTACCTTCAGCCAGATCCTTTTCGACTATCACCTCTATGAAATTGAGGCTCTTTTTCGTTTCTTCTGTGTTCGTGTCAGTATTATTTACATCTTCAGACATAGTGAGAATATATAAGATTGTTTTTTATTTTATTTATCCGAGGCATTCGACATATAGTTCGAATATGCTTTATAGAATTCATCAAAATGATCGGCTCCTTTATAGCGGGCAATTATCGCCTGCGATTCTTCGAAAGCTGCGGCTGCCTTATCCAATTCATTATCTCTGATATATTCCAATGATTTCAGATTCAATTCGGCAGCTTCTTTAGCATCGCCATCCACAGACGAACAAGCACCTAACGTAATCAATAGAAACAGAGTAACAAATAAGAACAGAACTTTCCTCATAATGTAATATTTATAGTGCAAAGGTAATAAATTAGCCGTATATCATCTCCCATTACATACGATTTTCATATATTTGTTGTTTATAAAAAACTAATGCTTAAATGAAAGGAAAAATACTAGTTACGGGTGGGGCCGGATATATCGGCTCACATACAGTAGTAGAATTGCAAAACGCAGGCTACTCGGTAGTAGTTATTGATAACTTATCCAATTCTACAGCCGATTCGATCGATGGCGTACAGCGGATTACAGGAATAAGACCTGAATTTGAAATATTAGACTGCAATGATCTTGAAGGGCTAAGAAGGCTATTCAAGAAACATACTGACATAAAAGGAATTATCCACTTTGCTGCCAGTAAAGCAGTAGGAGAATCGGTGCAAAAACCATTGCTTTATTATCGCAACAATCTGGTATCTCTGATCAATTTACTTGAACTGATGCCCGAGTTTGGAGTCAAAAACATCGTATTCTCATCATCATGCACCGTTTATGGAGAACCCGATAAGAATCCGATAGACGAAACAGCACCTATTAAACCGGCAGAATCGCCCTACGGAAATACGAAACAGATAAACGAAGAAATTATACAAGACACTGTACGCTCAGGTGCAGATATAAAAAGCATCATATTGCGTTATTTCAATCCGGTGGGAGCGCATCCTACTGCAGAGATAGGTGAATTACCAAACGGTGTGCCTCAAAACCTTGTTCCGTTCATTACCCAAACAGCTCTAGGCATACGCGAACAACTAAGTGTTTTTGGAGATAATTACAGCACATCTGACGGATCGTGCGTCCGTGATTTCATTAACGTAGTCGATCTTGCAAAGGCTCACGTAATCGCTATAGATCGTATGCTCGGAAACAAATCGGAAGAAAAGGTGGAAATATTCAATCTGGGTACAGGAAAAGGAGTTTCAGTTCTCGAATTGATAAAAGTATTTGAAAAAGTATCGGGGACAAAACTGAATTATAAAATAGTAGATCGCCGTGTTGGAGACATAGAAAAGATATGGGCAGAACCTAGTCGTGCCAACAATGTTCTTGGATGGACGGCTAAGGAAAACATAGAAGACACTATGGCCTCTGCCTGGAAATGGCAACTTAAACTGAGAGAAAAAGGGATAATGTAATATTTCTTAGAAAAATATAAAATAAAGAAGAGGAGATTCAAACAATGGGTCTCCTTTTCTTATTTATTGCCATCCTTACAACAACAATAATAAAATTCAGATAAAATGCAGAAAGCATAAATAGATCGCCACGGCAGGAATAGCCAACAATGTGCTATCCATACGATCTAAAATACCTCCATGACCCGGAATCATATTACCGGAATCTTTAACACCCAAAGTACGCTTTATCAGTGATTCGAAAAGATCGCCCCAAGTGCCGCAAGCGACAGTCACGGCTGCAAACCCCATCCACTGATACATATTCAGACTCGATACTGAGAAATAATAAAACAGAAGCGAGGATGCAATTGAGAATATCGCACCTCCTATAAATCCTTCCCATGACTTTTTAGGAGATATACGTTCAAAAAGACGGTGTTTACCAAATGCCATACCTGTAAGATAAGCAAACGAATCATTCACCCATATAAACACAAAAATGGCAAGTATATAGATACTCTGATAGGTATCTTCAAAGAAAGGTCGTGCCAGATAACTCAACAGAGCCAACGAACCTGCAATATATACTTGTCCGAAGATTGAATAAGCCAAACATTTTATCGGATCTTCTTTTTTCTGATACAACTGACTTATAAATATTATAAACAAAAGAAGAAGATAGATAACAAAACCCAATAATCCCGAATGGAAATTATAGAGATAACCTCCCAGAAACAAAAAGACTCCGGCTACTATATTAAGCGTCTTAGATATAGGCACCTTTGCCGTTTTCTCGATCAATATGTAAAACTCATATAAAGCTAAACCTGTAATGAGAGCAAACACTCCGACAAAAGTATATTCATCAACAAGAATACCGCCCAACAAAAAAGCCACAAAAACGGCTCCTGCAAGTATACGTACAACAATATTTGGTAGTTTCAATGGAATCTAATTTTTGGTTTTTTCAACGAAAACAAAAGTAATTAAAAATTAGAATATTATCAGTATAAAAAAGCAAAAGGTACAACCTTTACAGTCGTACCTTTTGCTTTATATATTTTAAATCATGTTATTATGGCTGAACACCTTCAGGCAATACTTCCGAATCACCTTTTATTTCCTCCACCTTAACATCTTTAACTAAGCCTTCTGTTTCTCTTATTAATTCTTCCGAACGAGATTCCCATTGGCGTTCGCCAAATATCTTCTTAAGATCGTCGGCAAAAATAACTTCTTCAGTCATTAATCTATCAGCTAATGCCTTATGTCCGTCTTTATATTGAAGAAGCAATTGCTTCGCTCTTTCATATTGCTCATTAATCATTGCTTGTACTTCCTTATCTATCAGCAAGGCTGTCTCCTCACTATAAGGCTTAGTAAAGCCATAATTATCACCTGTAGAATCATAATAAGACAGGTTAGGTAATTTATCGCTCATACCCATATATGAAATCATTGCATAAGCCTGTTTAGTAACACGCTCCAAGTCATTCACTGCACCTGAGGATATATGTCCTACGAACACCTCTTCGGCTGCACGACCACCCAGCAAAGCACACATTTCGTCAAGCATTTGCTCCTTAGTCGTAATCTGTCTTTCTTCGGGCAAGTACCAGGCAGCACCAAGCGCTTTACCTCGCGGTACGATTGTCACCTTCACCAACGGATTGGCATACCTCAAGAACCAGCTTAGAGTAGCATGTCCCGATTCATGAATAGCAATAGTCTTACGCTCATGAATGGTTGTTACTTTATTTTTCTTTTCCAAACCACCGATAATACGATCGACAGCATTGGTAAAATCATCTTTCTGAACCACTTTCTTCCCTTTACGAGCAGCAATCAAGGCAGCTTCGTTACATACATTGGCAATATCAGCACCCGAGAATCCGGGAGTCTGACGAGCTAAGAATTCGATATCTACTGAGTCATCGATCTTCACAGGGCGTAAATGCACCTTAAAGATTTCTTTACGGTCATTCAAATCAGGAAGATCTACATTAATCTGACGATCGAAACGACCTGCACGAAGTAATGCTTTATCTAATATATCAGCACGGTTGGTTGCAGCCAGAACAATGATACCACTATTTGTGCCAAAACCGTCCATCTCTGTCAATAGCTGATTCAATGTATTCTCGCGTTCGTCGTTCGAACCCATATTCGGATTCTTTCCACGGGCACGACCTACAGCATCGATCTCGTCGATAAATATAATACAAGGAGATTTCTCCTTAGCCTGTTTGAATAAATCACGTACACGTGACGCTCCTACCCCAACAAACATTTCTACAAAGTCAGAACCAGACATTGAGAAAAACGGAACATTAGCTTCACCTGCTACGGCTTTTGCCAACAATGTTTTACCTGTTCCCGGAGGGCCTACAAGCAAAGCGCCTTTAGGTATTTTACCTCCTATTTCTGTATATCGTGTAGGATTCTTAAGGAATTCTACTATCTCTTCTATTTCTTCTTTAGCCTCGGCAAGACCTGCAACATCTTTAAATGTTACTCGTAGATCTGAACCTTTGTCATACAATTGTGCTTTCGACTTACCAACACTGAATACACCGCCTCCACCACCGGAGCCACCGCCCGACATGCGTCGCATCATGTATATCCATAAACCTATAATAAGAATAAACGGCAAGAAGCTTAACAGCACATCGGTAGCACTAGTAGTCGCTTCATAACTGACATCTATATTATAGTTATGTTCGGCTTTTACACGATCATAAAAGTCTGAAAATCTGTCAGCAGAAGGTATTTTAACAAAAATCACAGGATTTTCTCCGGCACGCTCTGCGTCATTCTTGAAAACATGCTTTACCGAATCCGTTCTTATAAATGCTTTTAGTGAGTTTGCTTTATTGTCTACAACAATTTTGCTGACACTATTATCTTTGACATAACCTTGAAATTCTGACCATCCAATCTCTTTCGACATGCTATTCTCTGTAAAGAAATACATTCCGACAATTGCTGCCAGAATAAACATATACACCCATACCATATTGAAAGGCATCTTAGGTCCTTTCAGGTTAGGTCCTTTGGGTTGTTTATTTTCTCCTTTATTGTAGTTATCCATATATTTTCTCCGGAAACTTCTATTTAGTTATTATTTTTTCTTCCAAGATATAACAAGCGGGTTCTGCAAATTGTTGTCAATCAACATCAGGTATTGATTCAAGTTTTGCATCAGCCCAAAGGTGCTCTATATTGTAGAATTCGCGTAATTCCGGTATAAACACATGTACAATAACTGTGCCATAATCGATTCCTACCCAACGGGCTTCGCGTAGCCCATCGACAGTAATAGGGCGCTCTCCTTTTTTCTTTAATTCATTAATGATCTGATCGGAAATCGCCCCTACTTGAGTCGGCATATTACCCTCACAAATTACAAAATATTGACAGATGGTACCGGGTAACTCTGTCATATCAACAACCACAATGTTTTTTGCTTTCTTATCTTGGCATGCGCCCACAATATTGTTTACTAAGCTTTTTACTTCTTTCATTCGCTATTTTAAAATGTAGATTTCTATTAAGCTACAAATATAACTCGTTTTTTTGAACAATCGACGTATATCTATCAGAAGAACAAATATTAAATTGTGTAAAATTGCTTAATAGAGAGCATATCAGCTCTCTTTTTCATATTTTTGCAGTCATGAATAACTATGATTCGATAACAATAATAGGTCCTACGGCTTCGGGTAAAACTACTTTTGCCTGCCAATTGGCACATAATCTAGATGCTGAAATAATAAGCGGTGACTCACGTCAGGTATATCGGTCGATGGACATCGGTACAGGAAAAGACTTGGACGACTATATCGTTGATGGCAAAGCTATACCTTATCACCTGATAGATATATGCGATGCAGGAGAGAAGTACAACATATATGAGTATCAGCACGATTTTCACAAAGTATATACTGACATAAAAAACAGGAATAAACTTCCCATTCTTTGCGGAGGATCGGGATTATATATCGAATCGGTACTAAAAGGGTATTCATTAGCCAACGTTCCCGAAAATAAAGAACTGCGAACAAAGTATGAAGGCAAAAGCCTGTCTGAATTGGAAGAAATCCTATCCGCATACAAGTCATTACATAACAAAACAGATGTAGATACAGCCCAACGGGCAATAAGGGCTATCGAAATCGAAGAATATAAGAAAGATCACCCCCTCGAGCAAAACGAATTTCCGCCACTAAACAGCCTTATTATAGGAGTAGATATAGACAGAGAACTCCGCCGTCTAAAAATATCAAAGAGACTCAAAGACCGGTTAGAAGAAGGGATGATAGACGAAGTCAAAGCTATTTTAGCCAAAGGAATCGTCCCGGAAGATCTTATTTATTACGGCTTGGAATATAAATATGTAACCCTATACATACTTAATCAACTTTCTTATCAAGAGATGTTTTCTCAACTCGAAATAGCTATTCATCAGTTCGCCAAACGTCAGATGACATGGTTTAGAGGAATGGAAAAACGAGGTTTACACATCCATTGGATGAATGCCGAATTACCAATCGAAGAACGAATAAAAATGGTGATGGCTTTAATGAAATGAGAAAATAACCCTACTTTTGTAAAAAAACAATTAGCTATGATACTTATTCACAACGCCACTATTATAAATGAAGGCACGTCCTTCATCGGTTCGGTTCTGATCGAAAATCACTTTATCACAAAAGTATATAGAGATAAAGAAGTCCCTGCGGAAATAATCAATCATGCAGCCAAAGTAGATGCAAAAGGCCTATGGCTGATTCCCGGAGTAATTGACGATCAGGTTCATTTCCGCGAACCGGGTTTAACACACAAAGGAGATATTGCTAGCGAAAGCCGTGCAGCCATAGCCGGAGGGGTCACTTCATTCATGGAGATGCCCAATACAAAACCTCAGACCACAACAATAGAAGCACTCAATAATAAATTCGAGATAGCGAAAAATAAATCATTTGCCAACTATTCATTCTATCTTGGTGCTACAAACGACAACTTACCGGAACTCAGAAAAGTTAATCCAAAAGAAGTTTGTGGGGTTAAAGTATTTATGGGATCGTCTACCGGCAATATGCTGGTGGATAAGAAAAAGGCTTTAGAAGCCATCTTCGCCGAAGTGGGTATGTTGATCACAACCCATTGCGAAAAAGAAGAGATCATTCAACAAAACATAGCTCATTATAAAGCAAAATTCGGAGAGAACATTCCACTTCAATATCATCCGCTTATTCGCAGTGCAGAATCTTGCTACCGATCATCCGCCGAAGCGGTAGAGCTAGCTGATAAATATCAGACACAATTGCATATATTACACCTTTCTACCGAGAAAGAGATAAGCCTGTTCAATGTAAAACCTTTGGCTGAAAAGAAAATTACAGGCGAAGTTTGTGTACATCATTTATGGTTCTCTGACGAAGACTATGCTAAATATGGCACACGTATCAAATGGAATCCTGCTGTAAAAACAAAACAAGACAGAGATGCTCTTATGCAAGGACTACTAAGCGGTAAGCTGGATGTCGTTGCTACCGACCATGCACCTCATCTGCTAGAGGAAAAGCATGGCGGATGTCTGCAAGCCGCATCGGGTGGCCCATTAGTACAACATTCTCTGCAGATGATGTTAGAATTGGCAAAACAAGGTAAAATAACCAAAGAACAGGTTGTTGACAAAATGTGTCATGCGCCTGCAATCCTCTACCAAATACATAAACGCGGATATATCAGAGAAGGTTATTATGCTGATATTGTATTGGTAAACCCTGAAAAACCATATACCATTACACAAGATAATATTTTATACAAGTGCAAGTGGGCTCCATTGGAAGGTGAAACCATGTCTACAACAATAGAGAAAACATTTCTAAACGGAAGAATGGCTTTTAACAAAGGAGTTGTGCACGACGTAAGAGGAATGGCTTTGAGATTCGACCGCTAAAATCAGAAAGGATACCCGATACCAAAGTGGAGAGCCATACGAGACAATCTCGGTTGAAATAAAACAAACCGATCGGATTGCGGTAAGCCCGGATCGTAGGCTCTGACTCCACAATCGAGACGAAGGAGGAGAAAACCTAAGTCGAAGCGTATACCTGCACCATAAGCTACAGCTATCTCTCTATAGAAATTGGAAAACTGAAACTGTCCTCCACCCTGAGCCTCATACTTCTTTAATGTCCAAATATTTCCCGCATCGATAAATTCGGCTAATTCAAGCAGACTATTTATCTTATGACGGTTCTCTATACTTATATCGAGTTTCATATCCCCCACCTGATTCACAAAGTCTTCGCTGTTATTGTTGCCACGATAAGAGCCGGGCCCCAGTCTTCGGGTATTCCACCCTCTTACACTATTAGCTCCCCCGGAGAAGAAACGCCGTTCAAAAGGCAATATATTAGAATTACCGTATGGATGTGCCAAGCCCAATCCAACATGGTATGCCAATGAATGTCTTTTAGAAAAATAAAATGTGCGGGCATAATCGATATTACCTTTTATGTATTCTGCATACGCCACTCCGAATATAGTCCTCTGTCCATTTTCGCCAGGCCTGTCGCCATTCATCGCAGCAATCAACCGAGGCAGTACCCCTGCCACTTCTAACGAACCACGAATAGAATAAGTAGGATATAGCGGATTGAATCGCCGCCCATTAACCAATGTAAATGAATAAGATGTACGGGAAATAAACTGGTCTTTGTAACTCTCCCTTAATAAGGGATTGTTTACATTATTTAGAAACAAACTATCGAACCGGGCCGATACCCAAGGCATACGAACATAGTTTATATCGAATAAATCGACACTATGAAGCAAGCGGTTATTATTAGACGACCATCCGTAATTGACAGTCATATTGAAAAATTCACGTGTATATTCGGGGCGATGCTGATTATTTAACCCGACGCTGAATCGGGTTGTCGCTGTTGGCATCTCCCGCCAGCTTTTCTTAAGAAAAGGAACAAGGAACAGTGGAAAGGTTATGCCTGTTTCTATTCCATATTCATAAAAACTCTGATTCAGCAGGTCGTCCTCATTTCCTCCGGAAATAAATTCGTAAGCACCTTTTAGTTTTATACTCAACTGCTCAGATCCATTAAATAGATTTTGATGCTGATAAGAAAGACTGGGTGCAACCCCTATATCCCCCGCTGAGTTTGTACCGTCAAGACTCGCCTTAAACCAATGTGCATTGGCAGGAGTCAGTAAGATTGTAGCATCCAGCAAATGTGTACTATCTTCGGAAGAGGGTGTCGTACTTATATTCACCTGCTTTATTGCACTCATCTGATTAAACGACTCGTATGTTTTGGTTAACGCTCTATCAGAGTAAAGCGCACCTTTTTTTATGTAGTTATTTCGGCGGATACTTGTTGATCGCAAAAATTTATTTTGCCCTCTTATTATCCAGATGTCATTGTATTGAGTTGTATCAGCATTTCTGAAATAAGGATTTTTCCGATTTCTTCTATTTCCCCCCTGAGGTCTATCAGGTGTCTCTAAAGAGTTGAGACCAGAAACAATAGTAACCTTATTCCAACGTAAACGAGGATATGGAAGACTATCTTTTGCCGGATAAATATTCATATACAAGTCTACCTGATGCGAATTAAGTGTTGTATCTGCTTTAAAATAAACAAATTCTTTCGAGAAATTATAATATCCGCCGTTACGCATAATGAGATTGACCCGTCCACGTTCCTGTTCCAGCATACTCATGTCGTAGAAGTCACCTTTCGCAAGATAAGGCTTGAGGGGAACTATTTTCATAATACGAGCCATGGTCGTATCTTCTATGGTATAGGTATAGTTACGAATAAGATAAGGGGTGCCTCCCTTTATATTATATGTCACAGTCATCTTCTTACCCTTAGCTCTAAGAGCTGTGTCTACCTCAGCATTAAGATAACCCTGATTACTCATTTCCTTTTGTAACTGAGTAGCCGAAGATGCTGCACTCCTCGCACTATATATAACAGGGGCTTGTCCCATTTTTCTTACTGCACGGGTAATCCATTTGCTGGTGTCTTGCCCTGCCATATTATAAATATTCAGACGAACTTTGCCAAAAAGAGGTAAGCTACCATTAGGCTGCTGGCGGACAAAAGATTCTAAGTCAGAGGTCGCATTTTTTGTGTCATGCTTAATATTTATAGCATCGAGTAAATACTCTCCTTCCGGAATGTTTTTGGTAGTACTACATGCCGCAATAATCAATATTAAAAATATACACAGTAATAAGCGAAGTCCTCTCATAATTAATATTAATAACGTTTTACAAATATAAATGTTTATTGACAGAAACCATTAAGGTTGCAAACCTATTTATTATTCAGATCATAGCCAGCAAATGGTTTTTAACTCTCAGCCTTCGTATTTCTCACTTATTTCGACAACTAGAGAATGTTAAAAGGTAACAAAAGTGACACTTTTTATATAGCTTTTCACTGTAACCTTTTGCTAATATTTTCACCTCTTTTCAATTTATTACCAGAAGTTGTCTAGACTTTTCAAAAGTCTTTCTTTTTACTCTCTCTGTCATGCTGAACGATAGAGAAGCATCTCACAACCGAGATTCTTCGTTCCTCAGAATGACAAAATAATACGAAAAACAAAAAGTCTAGACCACTTCCTATATAGATAAATCCGAAAGATCATATATCAACATAAAATATCAAATGTGCAGGAGGCTTCCTCTTCTATGCAGATTCAAATGCAAAACAACTTTAAAGCAAGACGCAAAGAGTTATGTGATGTTTTTATGTATTCTCTCTGCCAAAAATAACATACCTTTGCGGTCGAAATATGAAAGAATATCGATTGACGGATTGGTTGCCAACCACTAAGAAAGAGGTTGAGATAAGAGGATGGGATGAATTGGACGTCATCTTATTCTCAGGTGATGCGTATATAGATCATCCTTCTTTTGGAGCAGCAGTAATTGGTCGCATGCTCGAAGCCGAAGGATTAAAAGTCGCCATAATACCTCAGCCTAATTGGCGTGACGACTTACGCGATTTTAAGAAACTAGGCAAACCCCGTCTTTTTTTCGGCATAAGCCCCGGCGCAATGGATTCTATGATAAACCATTACACAGCAAATAAACGCCTACGTTCCGACGATGCCTACACGCCCGCAGGAAAAGCTGGTATGCGCCCCGACAGACCCTCTATCGTATATTCTAATATTCTGAAAGAATTATACCCCGATGTGCCCATCGTGCTGGGAGGAATAGAAGCCTCGCTGCGCAGAGTCACACACTATGATTATTGGGACGACAAATTATATAAATCGATTCTTGTTGATTCTAAGGCAGATTTGCTTATCTATGGGATGGGAGAAAATCCACTTAAAGCAATCGTTACCCAATTAAGGGAAGGGAAAGCAATAAATACTTTGAGAGAAATTCCCCAAACAGCATACCTTACAAAGGACAAAATCGACCCATATAAAGACAGAGAAGATATCCATCTCTTTTCTCACGAGGAATGTTTAGCGGATAAATTGAAACAAGCTAAAAACTTCCGCATAGTGGAAGAGCAATCCAATATGGTTCATGCTTCGCGCATTATTCAAAACTATAATGAAGGATCGGTAGTAATCAATCCTCCCTATCCACCGATGTCGGAAAAGGAGATAGATGCTTCTTTCGATCTGCCTTATACGCGTTTACCTCATCCGAAATATAAGGAGAAGGTTATTCCGGCTTTCGAGATGATTAAATTCTCAGTCAATATGCATCGCGGATGTTTTGGTGGTTGTGCTTTCTGCACCATATCTGCCCATCAGGGAAAGTTTATAGCATCGCGCTCTAAAAAGTCTATATTGAATGAGGTAAAGCAGATAACAGAAATGCCCGACTTTAAAGGTTATCTGAGCGATCTGGGAGGCCCTTCGGCAAATATGTACGCCATGAAAGGTAAAGACGAAAGCATCTGTGCCAAATGCAAACGCCCTTCGTGTGTGCATCCTAAGATATGTAAGAATCTGAATGTCGATCATTCGGCACTATTAGATGTTTACGCAGCAGTAGATGCACTACCGAAAATAAAGAAATCGTTTATAGGCAGTGGCGTCCGATACGATATGCTGCTCCATAGAAATGATGACGACAGACTGAATAAAATATCAGATAAATATACGAAAGAACTTATTCTGAATCACGTTTCGGGACGATTGAAGGTAGCGCCCGAACACACTTCTGATAAGGTATTGAACTGCATGCGTAAACCCAGTTTCCAGCAGTTCCACACTTTTAGAAAGATATTCGACAAAATAAATAAGGAATCGGGTATTAAGCAACAACTGATACCTTACTTTATATCATCGCATCCCGATTGTACAGAGGTAGATATGGCAGAATTAGCTGTTGAGACAAAACCCTTAGGATTTAAGTTGGAGCAAATCCAAGATTTCACCCCTTCACCTATGACTTTAGCGACCGAAATATACTATACAGGCTATCATCCCTATACACTGGAAAAAGTATATACTGCACGTACTAAAGATCAAAAACTGGCTCAGCGTCAATTTTTCTTTTGGTACGACAGAGAGTATCGTCAACAAATTATTCAATCGTTGAAAAAACTGAGAAGAGACGATCTATTAAATAAACTATACGCAAGATAATATTCTGTATACAAGAATTATAAAAGAGATAAAACAACAAAATATTCACTTATATTACATTTGTCATCCCGAACTGAAAGGAGGGATCTCTTATCTCTTGAGATTATTAACTAATAGCTAGGCTGATCTCAGAGCAGATCCCTCCTTTCAGTTCGGGATGACAGAATGGGTGAAAGACAGATATAACTCACAACTCATAATTATATGATATTGAGATCGAACTCACATTATTGAAATAATAGATTTAACAATTAAAGATACCACTATGAAACGACTAACAGCACTATTTTTATCCACAACACTATTTATTCTCTCTTTGTCTGCTCAAAAAGCCGAAGGCAATGTAGTAAGCAAAGGTGACCCTATGCCGTCTTTCGGGCTCTCTTCTACCAAATACGGAAATATAGATTCCAAAGATTTAAAAGGAAAAGTAGTCCTAATCACAATATTTGCCACTTGGTGCGGACCTTGCCAGAAAGAGCTGGCAGAAATAGAAAGTATATTATGGCCAAAATACAAGGATAATCCTAATTTCAAAATGCTTGTAGTAGGACGTGAACATACCGAAGATGAACTCATAAAATATAATACGCGTAAGAAATTCACATTCCCTCTATACCCTGATGCGAAACGTGAGTTCTCTAATAAATTTGCGACAAAATACATTCCTCGCGCTTATTTAGTCGATAAAAATGGGATGATAGTTTATGATTCTAGCGGATTCAAACCTGAGGAGTTTGATCAGTTGCTAGAACTGATTGGCAAGTTGACAAAAGAGTAATACATTTATTATTTAGAAGCCAGATACATGGAGCACACGCCAAATGTATAGGTCTTATATTCTGCCTGAGCAAATCCATTTTTCAAAAGTGTATTCACCATTTCTTTTCCCTGAATAAATGCCTCTATCGATTTAGGTAAATAAGAGTATGCAACCTGATCTTTCGAAATCAGGCGACCTATTGTCGGTATAAACAATCGTGAATAAAGCCAATAACCCTGTTTCACAGGAAAGTGGTTAGGTGTTGACAATTCGAGAATCATTAATTGACCTCCGGGTTTTAATACACGGAGTATCTCTTTCAAACCTTTATCCAAATCTTCAAAATTGCGTACTCCAAAAGCCACCATCGCAGCATCAAATGAGTTGTCGGCAAGATCAAGAGCCATACAATCCTGTTTTTCGAACGTAATCTTATCAGACAAACCTACCTTTTCGACTTTCTTACGACCGACTTCCATCATACCTTCCGATATATCGATGCCTAAAATTGACTGTGGCTTTAGTATATCATAAGCCTGCAATGCCAGATCCCCCGTTCCTGTTGCAATATCGAGGATTTGTTGAGGATTCACTTTTTTCAGCATAGACAAACCTTTATTCCGCCAACCTCTATCGATTCCCATCGACATAGTGTGGTTAAGAACATCATAATTCTCAGCTATAGAATCGAACATACGCTCTACCTGAGCCCCTTTGTTTTCGGAACTCGAATAGGGCACTATTTTCTCAGCATCGTAGGTCATAGGTTATAAAATATGGGATTTCTATTCGTTTTAAATAACAAACTGCAAAGATTATATACTCTGCAGGTAGTTGAATATCTCCACATGATGAATAGCTTGAATTTCATTTCTATTTCCTTCTGCAATCATTTGAAAAGGATCGGTAGAATTGTCAATCAATATCCAATAGTCAGAAATAGGGACATACATTCTGAAAAGATTGCGCATCCCGGCTCTATATCTTCTGCGAATCACATCTTCGGGCACATTGTGCCCTCCCATGCTAACTCGTTGTTCTACTCTCCTGATCGCTAGTTCCGGAGAGTCGAGCCAAAAATAAATGAGCGTAACAAAATAGCCTTCACTTTGGGCTTTTCGAATGAAACTGGCATAAGACTTTGTTGCCAATGTTGTTTCTATTGCAAAATCTTCTTTTAGTTGCAGCATTTCATTCATCCGATAAACCATAAGGCGACCTGCCTCTATCGAAGCTCTTTCGGGCTGAAACGGAGACAGACCTTTTGCTATTTCATCAGCATTGATGAACTCTTTACAGTCCAGCATCTCAGGAAACATTGCATATGATGCGAGCGTTTTTCCGGCACCATTACATCCTGATATGATATAAAGATTTGGCATATGAACTTATATTTTGTTCTTAGAAACCAGTTTGTATTTTCGCGGAAAAGAATTTAAACGGTTTCCAGATATTCGGTAATATTTTTCTTTAGACGGATAGCTACATCCGAAACATCAGCCTTAACGAACGGCTCTCCAACTATCTTTTCGTATAGCTCGATATAACGTTCCGAAACACTGTTGCAATACTCCTCTGTCATTTCAGGAACCTGCTCGCCGTCTCTGCCTTGGAATCCGTTTTCCATTAGCCATTTGCGAACAAACTCTTTCGACAACTGTCTTTGTTCTTCCCCCTTGTCGAATAACTCCTGATAAGTATCAGCATAAAAATAGCGTGAAGAGTCAGGCGTGTGAATTTCGTCTATCAGGTAAATTTTACCATCACGTTTACCGAATTCGTATTTAGTGTCCACAAGTATTAAACCTTTTTGAGCAGCGATTTCCGTACCACGTTGGAATAATGCGTAGGTATATTTTTCCAATTGTTCGTACTCCTCTTTGCTAACAAGACCTTGAGCTATAATTTCTTCTTTCGAAATATTCTCGTCGTGTCCTACATCTTCTTTAGTAGTCGGTGTGATAATAGGAGAAGGAAACTTCTGATCTTCTTTCATCCCATCGGGAAGAGCTACACCACAAAGAGTTCTTGCTCCTTTTTTATATTCTCTCCATGCACTACCGGTCAGATAACCACGGATAACCATTTCTACTTTATATTGTTCGCATTTCAGACCAACTGTAACCATAGGATCAGGCGTAGCCAGCTTCCAGTTAGGAACAATATCTGAGGTAGCCTCTAAAAACTTAGCAGCTATCTGATTCAACACCTGCCCTTTGTATGGTATACCCTGAGGTAGAACTACATCGAAAGCCGATATACGATCGGTAGCTATCATTACCAATGTATCTTCACCAATGGAATATACATCTCTTACTTTACCATGATAAACACTTGTTTGTCCCGAAAAATTATAATCTGTTGTTACTAAAGTATTCTTCATCTTATATTTTATATCTTTATTATACTTGATATTATAACACAAAAACGTCATCAAAGTTAACAGAAAGTCTGTTAAAAGCAATGATTTTTTCTAAGAGATTAATGCTCAAAGCCTTTCTTTTCTAGTGTTTCTTTTTTATTTCGCACATCTTCTTTCTCATAAGCATCGACTATACGCTGCACTAATTTATGACGCACAATATCGGCCTTATCAAATTCAATATAGCCAATACCTTTTACTCCTTTCAACACATGAAGCGCATGCTTCAAGCCCGATTGTTGAGTCGGCGGTAAATCTATCTGAGTCATATCGCCGGTAACAATCATCTTTGCATTCATCCCCAAACGGGTCAGAAACATTTTGATCTGCTGCACCGATGTATTCTGTGCCTCGTCTAATATAATAACAGCATCGCTCAATGTCCGTCCACGCATAAATGCCAATGGCGCTATCTGTATTGCTTTATTTTCTATATAATCTTTCAGCTTTGCCGGAGGAATCATATCTTCCAAGGCATCGTATAGTGGTTGTAAATACGGATCTATCTTATCTTTCATATCACCGGGAAGAAACCCCAGTTTTTCACCAGCTTCTACAGCCGGACGACTTAGAATTATCTTCTTTACCTCTTTATTTTTGAATGCCTTTACAGCTAAAGCGATCGCTGTATATGTTTTACCCGAACCGGCAGGCCCTACACCAAATACCAGATCGTTCTGACCGAAAGCATCTACAAATGCCTGTTGATTGGGAGTGCGGGCACTAATAGGCTTACCATTCAGTCCGAACACGATAAGATTTTCTTGTTTAACCACATTAGGCGATTTTCCTTTTATGATATCTACAATATCTTCTTCCGAAAGCGTATTTCTTTCGCTACAGAATTTCTCAAGTTCTCTTATTTTTTCTTCGAAAAGAGGAATCTCTTGGGCACTACCACTCACCTTTATAACATTGCCCCGAGCAACAATCCGCAGTTTTGCAAAAAGCGTTTTTATAAGTTGTACATTCGCATTATTAGTCCCAAAAAAGACAACAGGGTCTATATTTTCTAAAATTATTATTTGTTCTATCATTCAATTTTATATCAACTGTATACCATAAATAAAAGTTTTTGGTGTCGGGTAAAATGTAATGGTCAAATTTTGGTTACCAAAGATAATTATTATTTTATAATACCATACTACCTGCGAATGAACTTTGTTTCACTTATTTTTTTCTATCTTTGTTTCTTTAGAAATTGTACAATATCAAAATTTAAAGCACGAACATAGTGGCAAAAAAAGTAGCAGAAACCCCTTTAATGAAACAGTATTTAGAGATCAAGAGCCAACATCCTGATGCAGTTTTATTGTTTCGCGTGGGTGACTTTTACGAAACCTTCTCTGAGGATGCAATTGCAGCTTCCGAAATATTAGGAATTACACTAACCCGCCGAGCTAATGGGGCAGCGACTTTTGTAGAATTGGCAGGCTTTCCGCATCATGCATTAGACACGTATCTGCCAAAACTTGTCAGAGCAGGAAGGCGTGTTGCAATTTGCGACCAACTCGAAGACCCTAAGTTAACAAAATCGATAGTAAAAAGAGGTGTTACAGAACTAGTAACGCCGGGAGTTTCGATCAACGACAATATACTCAACCACAAAGAAAACAATTTTCTCTGCGCCATACATTTTGCGAAAAACATCTGCGGAATATCGCTCCTTGATATTTCGACAGGAGAGTTTCTCGTAGCAGAAGGAAAGAAAGAATATATAGATAAGCTGCTTACAAATTTCTCTCCGAAGGAAATATTAGTGGAACGCAGCAAGAAAAAACTATTTGAAGAATATTTCGGCAATCGTTTCTTTATTTTCGAACTCGACGACTGGGTTTTTACTGAAAACACAGCCAAAGACCGCCTTATAAAGCATTTCGAAACGAAAAACTTAAAAGGATTTGGTGTAGATCAGCTAACAAATGGAGTGATTGCTGCCGGTACTATACTTCACTACTTAGATGTCACACAGCATATGCTGATTGGTCATATTACTACCCTATCACGCATAGAAGAAGATAAATATGTACGTCTGGATAAATTCACTGTGCGCAGCCTCGAAGTTATCTCGACAATGAACGAAGGTGGCAAAAGCCTCTTGGATATCCTCGACAAAACAATTTCGCCGATGGGCGCACGTATGCTTCGCCGTTGGTTAGTATTCCCGTTGAAAGACGAAAAGCCTATCAATAGCCGTTTGGCTGTTGTGGAATATTTCTTTAAAGATGTACAATTAAAAACTCTTCTGGAAGAACAATTATCTCTTATCGGGGATCTGGAACGTATCATATCGAAAGTAGCAGTTAATCGTATCTCACCTCGCGAAGTGGTACAGTTAAAAGTAGCACTAAATGCAATAGCACCTATCCGCGAAGCTTTTCTGGCATCAGACGAACCTAGTCTGCGTGAAATTGGCGAAAGACTTAATCCCTGTCCGATCATCCGCGACCGCATAGAAAAAGAAGTACAACCCGACCCTCCTGCTTTACTCCACAGAGGGAACGTTATTCGTAAAGGAGTGAATGCCGATCTCGACGAGTTACGCCAGATTTCACATTCAGGAAAAGACTATCTGCTGAAAATACAACAACGCGAAATAGAAACAACAGGGATATCTTCCCTAAAAATCAGTTTCAATAACGTATTCGGGTATTATATAGAAGTACGCAATGCACACAAAGAAAAGGTTCCTGCGGAGTGGATTCGCAAACAAACCCTCGTAAATGCTGAACGTTATATAACAGAAGAATTAAAGAATTATGAAGAGAAAATACTTGGGGCTGAAGACAAAATACTCGCTCTGGAAACGACTTTATATAATGATTTAGTACTTAGCCTTGTAGAATATATACCTACGATACAGGTAAATGCCAGCCTGATAGCTCAGACAGACTGTTTATTATCGTTCGCCAAAACAGCTAAAGAGAATAAATACATCCGTCCTCAGATCAACGATACCGAGGTTCTAGATATAAAAAATGGACGTCACCCTGTTATTGAGAAACAATTACCACTAGGCGAGGCTTACATTGCAAACAGTGTCTATCTTGACAATGATTCTCAACAAATAATTGTTATTACAGGGCCCAACATGGCGGGTAAGTCTGCATTACTTCGTCAGACTGCACTTATCACGCTGATGGCGCAAGCAGGGAGTTTCGTGCCAGCCGAATCGGCAAAAATAGGGCTTGTAGATAAGATATTTACACGTGTAGGGGCTTCTGATAATATATCCTTAGGGGAATCTACGTTTATGGTAGAAATGAACGAGGCTTCCGACATCCTCAACAATCTTTCGTCCCGTAGCTTGGTTCTTTTCGATGAGCTAGGACGTGGGACGAGTACATACGATGGAATTTCGATAGCTTGGGCGATTGTCGAATACATACACGAACATCCAAAAGCGAGAGCGAAAACTCTTTTTGCAACGCATTACCATGAATTGAATGAAATGGAAAAATCATTCAAGCGTATCAAAAACTTTAATGTATCAGTAAAAGAGATTGACAATAAGATAATCTTCCTGCGTAAGCTGGTAAAAGGCGGTAGCGAACATAGCTTTGGTATCCATGTTGCCAAAATGGCCGGCATGCCTCAAAGTATTGTAAAAAGAGCAAACACTATACTTAAAGAATTAGAAACTGACAATAGAAAACAAGGAATAGCAAAGCCGATAAGCGATATAACAGAACAGCGCGAAGGTTTTCAACTTAGTTTCTTCCAATTAGATGATCCTGTGCTCAGCCAGGTTCGCGACGAAATTGTGTCGTTGGATGTGAATAATCTGACACCAATGGAAGCACTAAACAAATTGAGCGACATAAAGAAAATTGTGGCAGGGAAATAAAATGCTATAATAAGACAAAAGTCAGTAGTATTTTTCGTTCCTTTGCAACTCAAACAAACTAAATAGCAACAACATAACTAGCAATATGAATCGCAAAAAAATATTAGTCACAGGAGGAGCCGGATTTATCGGTTCACATCTATGTGAAAGACTACTTAATGAGGGGAATGAAGTAATCTGTCTGGATAATTATTTTACAGGATCGAAAGACAATATCATTCATTTGATGAATAATCCTTATTTCGAAGTTGTAAGGCATGATGTTGTCCATCCTTTCCACATCGATGTAGATGAAATATACAACCTTGCTTGCCCTGCTTCACCGGTTCACTATCAATACAATGCGATAAAAACAATAAAAACATCGGTAATGGGAGCTATCAATATGCTTGGTCTGGCCAAACGATTGAAAGCGAAAGTGCTGCAAGCTTCGACAAGCGAAGTATACGGCGATCCTAATGTTCACCCTCAACCGGAGAGCTATTGGGGAAACGTAAATCCGATTGGTATCCGTTCTTGTTATGATGAGGGAAAACGCTGTGCCGAGACACTATTTGTAGACTATCATCGCCAAAATGGAGTGAGGGCCAAACTTGTGCGTATATTCAATACTTATGGCCCGCACATGAATCCGAATGATGGGCGTGTAGTTTCCAACTTCATAGTACAAGCACTCAAAGGCGAAGACATAACTATATATGGTGATGGGAATCAGACACGTAGTTTCCAATATGTAGATGATTTAGTGGAAGCTATGATACGTATGATGGCTACCGAAGATTCCTTTATCGGTCCTGTAAATACTGGTAATCCGGGTGAATTTACGATGCTTGAATTAGCAACTCTTGTACTCGAACTTACCGGTTCGAAATCTAAACTTGTATTCCAACCATTACCTAGCGACGACCCGAGACAGCGGAAGCCTGATATAACACTGGCTAAAGAGAAGTTAGGCTGGGAGCCGAAAATACAATTAAGAGAAGGTCTTATTACAACAATTAAATACTTCGACGAAGTTCTAAAGAAATAAATGCTGGCACTTCTTTGCTCGTGGTTAATGATGGTTCTCGTATTTCTTGCTTTTGGAGATATGACATCATCGTTATGGCATAATATCTCAAAGAAGAAAGATAAGTATTCCTTTTTCGATAGTTTCTGGCTAGGAATCTGCTCGACAGGAGTTTTACTCTCTGTCATATCTATCTTTTCCCCTATAAATATTTATATACTTGCTCTTTTTATATCGATATCAATCGTTTATTGGATTATAAAAAGGAAGCGACTAGGAGCTCTATACGAAACAATCAGCACCGGATTAGCTGAACTATCCATTTGGAGCAAAGTAGCCTTAGCCATTTCGTTTGTAGCCATTTTCCTTTTAGCATCGACTACCCCACTGTTGTACGATGAAGGTTTATATCATCTGCAAACAATGATGTGGAGTGAGCAATATAGTGTTGTTCCCGGTCTGGGTAATCTACATGGACGGTTAGCTTTTAATTCTAACTTTTTATTGCTATCTACTTTATTTAATTATCATCCGGATTTTTACCCGTGTTTTTTCTCGATAAATAGTTTATCTCTATTTGTATTTACTACTTGGTTGATAGTAAAAATAAGTAAATCTGAATACTTCGTACAGAAAGCAATGTTATCAATTATTATGCTTCTCTGCATATTCTCATTTGGTATATACCTATCATCAACTTCTACCGATATACTGGCGCATATATTGATTATATATATCTTATTAAGTTGCATTATAGAGAAGAATATTTTACAGGACAAGATACTGATGCTCGTCATCTTACCGATATTTTGCATAACGCTGAAATTATCATCTGCTTTGATCTGCCTGATTAGTATATTCTCTTTAATATCTCTCATTAGGAATAATGAATACAAAAATTTATTGATACTAATGGGAATCTGTGCAATTATCATCATTCCATGGTGTACCCGCTTTATTATTCTTAGTGGCTATCTGGTATATCCGTTCCCTGCGATAGATATATTCGGTTTTGATTGGAAAATGCCGATAGAACAGGTTTTGGAAGAAAAAAATGCTGCTTATGCCTGGCCCAGGATACCCAATGAAGATCCTATCAAAGTATTAAATATGCCATTGACCGAATGGGTACCTATTTGGCTGAAGAACCAATCTTTTTACAATCTGGCACTATATCTTCTGGCCCTTGTTTCACCTATTATAGTCTTAGTCTGCAACAAAGTGCTAAGGCGTAATAGTATATTTATCGTAGTATGGGTAACAGCTATATTCGGCTACCTTTTTGGATTCTTCACTGCCCCCGATCCTCGATTTAGCTTTAGCTTTATTATTTGCAGTGCTTTTATTCCTTATATGTTTTTCTTTTCGCAGGAAGAGAACAGTTTGATGATAAAATCCTTTTTAAAGAAAATAGGCTTTGTTATCCCTTCATTTATTATTCTTAGTATGATCTTATTGACATATATGGGATACAGTCAGGTTAAATATTACCAAGATCCGAATATACCGATATACACCTTATTATATAAGCCACAATCGATTGATTACAAAAAGAATGAGAAAGATTCTAAATTTTTAGAATACAATATAAATAATTCAACGATATACTACCCTGACAATGGTAACCAATGCTTCGACCAGTGTTTACCATGCATGCCATACCCGAATAATAAACTGGAAATGAGAGGAGAGAGGCTTAATCAGGGCTTCAAAACTAAACAAAACTAACTTTTAATTATGCTTGCAATTATTATCACATGGGCAATTGTGGCATTTGTATTTCTTTCTATCGGAAATTTCTGTATTTCTGTTTACAGACAAGTTACAAAGCAAGATACCCCATATTCACTAATAGATACATTTATGATTGGAATGGTATTCACCACTACACTCATAGCCATAAGCTCTTTATTTATTCCTGCCAATTATATATTACTGCTAGGTCTTGTCGCAATCTGCATATTATATTGCTTACTATCGAGAAAGTACCTTCAAACAGGAATCAATTTTTACACAAAGAAGATCAAAGAGCTACCGAAACTACATCTTTTCCTTATTTTATCACCTATTTTCGTTTTTGCAGTACACTGCCTTACTAGTCCGATGTGGGTTGACACACCTTATTATCACATACAAAATATAATGTGGTACGAGCAATACAGTGTAGTGCCCGGATTGGCAAATTTACAAGCTCGTTTTGGATTTAACTCTAATTATTTCTTAGCGTGTTCTACCTTTGGGCTAAAACCTCTTTTCGGACAATATATATTCGGAGTGCATTCACTTTGTCTGGTATTCATTTTCATGTGGGTTATATACAAAACGATTAAGTGTAATTCGGTTTTCCAATCTGTCGTTCCCATCGTGATGATTTGTAGTTTTATTACAGTATATAAGCTCCATATTTCATCCCCAACAACCGACTTGCTTCCCAATTTACTTATTATGTATCTTTTTATAAAGGTATTATTCGACAAGAATACAGTAAAAGATAACCAACTCGTCTTCATCGCCATACCAGCATTCTGCATAACTTTAAAGTTATCAGCATTCATCATTTGCCTATTTGCAGCTTACGTATTATGGATCAATTTTAAAAATAAGAATTATAAAAGCCTCTCGTTTTTCATTTCCACAGGATTAATCATTGTACTACCCTGGTTTATCCGAACAGTAATAATGACAGGATATTTAGTTTTCCCATATCCCGGAATAGACATTTTCAGTTTCGATTGGAAAGTACCCATCGAATATGTCATCGACCAAAAGGATTACATTTATGCTTTTGCCAGAATGGACTCTGCACCTATCGATCAAGTATTAAGTATGCCCCTCAATCAATGGATAACAAAATGGTGGCAATCAGGGATGTTCTATTACAACCCTTATGCTAACAGGTTTTTCTTTATCGCGAGTCTAATGGCAATCATTTCCATGCCTATCATTTATTTTTCGTTAAAAAAGAGAAAGAAAGAACTTAGATACCTATACCTTACTTGGCTAATCGCTTTATGCGGATTCATTTTCTGGTTCTCTTCTGCCCCTGATTTCAGGTTTGCTTATGGATTCATTATTTCGTTAGTTTTTATACCGATACACCTCATTCTAAATACTATAAAGAATGAAAAAATCATTCGTTCAAATCTTAATATTAGAATATTAATTAGTATTTGTATTGTATTATTTTTAACTTTGCAAGCAATTCGTTGGACTTGTTATCAAATAGATACAACACAACCTATTTACAGTTTATTATACAAACCACAAAATATTGACTTTACAAAAAAACTAAAAGAAGATTTTCATAGAACAAAAATAGAATTTGTACCTGTGGAAATTAATAATATGATTATATATACAAGTACGGTAGAAACTCACTGTTACGATTGCCCATTACCTTGCGGTTCGGATTACACTGGAGGTATAGAGATGAGAGGAAAAACTTTACAAGAAGGCTTTAGGACAAAAGAAGGAGCACCATACCGGATAACATATTAATTTACATTAAAAAAAGACCCAACATGAAATTGTCTATCGTCATTCCGGCTTATAATGAAGCTCCAACAATTCATCTTATACTGAATAAAGTTCTAGATGTACAATTGGTAAACAATATACAGAAAGAAATTATAATAGTAAATGACTTCTCAAAAGACAACACAGCAGAAGTTGTTGAAGCATATATTAAAGACCACTCCGAAAGTGACATAAAACTATTTGCCCAACCCATGAATATGGGGAAAGGTGCTGCGTTACACAGAGGTATAGCAGAAGCCACAGGTGACTATATAATAATACAAGATGCCGATTTGGAATATGACCCGGAAGAATACAACATTCTATTAAAACCGATTGTAAATGGTTTTGCTGATGTCGTTTTCGGTTCTCGGTTTATGGGCGGAAATCCTCATCGTATATTATTCTTCTGGCACTCTATAGGTAATACGATTCTAACTTTTGTGTCTAATATGTTTACCAATCTCAACCTTACAGATATGGAAACGTGTTACAAACTGTTCAGAGCAGACATAATAAAATCTATTCCTCTCAAAGAAAGACGTTTCGGTTTCGAACCAGAGGTTACAGCCAAAGTATCTAGATATCCGAATGTTAGAATATATGAGGTAGGTATTTCTTATTATGGACGTACATACGAGGAAGGTAAGAAAATAGGATGGAGAGATGGAGTCAGAGCTTTTATCTGTATGATAAAATACGGATTATTCAGAATCCAATAAATATATTCTGCAAAACAAACAATAAAGGTATCTCGAAATATTCAGGATGCCTTTTTTATTTGGCGTATAATCTTAGATAGTTTCCTTTTACAAAAATTGCTATCTATCCGCATAATTATTTAACTTTAAAGACTCTAATTGTATAAAATAAAAATACCACAGTATGAAAAGCTATATTCTACTTTTTACAGCTCTTTTTTTCTCAATCGTATCCTTGGTTAATGCACAGGAAAATACAAAATATCTGGCAGGGGCAGTATCTGAAACAAATGGCAAGGTAGTTTTCACAAAATCTATTCAGCCTAGTTCAAAATTATCAGGAGATGAACTATTCGATAAAGTGAATGAATGGGCTGAAATATATTTTGGAAAGAATAATCAAAACCCCGACCAACGGATTCTACTGTCTGATTCGGAAAAAAAACAAATAGCCTGTATCGGAAGCATTGATTTAGTTTTCGCCAAAAGAGTCCTTATGCTCGATAAAGCTGTAATGTCTTATCAAATGATTCTTAACATAGAGAACGACATTTGCAATGCAACTATTCGAAATATAAAATACGAATACAACACCGGTAAAGACACCGAGACCCTTGCTGCCGAAGATATGATTACGGATAAAATTGCCGTTCATAAAAATGGACAGAAACTGAATACCTACTACGGTAAATTCAGAACAGCAACAATCGACTCTGTTAATCAAATATTCAACGCTCTTAACCAGCATATCAATGGACATCAAAATACAATGTCCTCATCAGGAAGTCTAACACCTCCAATAGCTGTTATTCCGGAAGTAAAAGAAAATACCGCAGGGGCAACTTTACCGGGCTTCAAAAACATATCACCTCAAGATATACCTGAGAATATTATTAAATTACTCAATGAAGCTGCATTGATAACTTCAGGAAAAGGTGAAAGCACAAATGTTATGACAGCCTCTTGGGGTGGATTGGGTGTATTATGGGAAAAACCGATATCAATGTGCTTTCTGAACCCTACCCGTTACTCGATTAAAACAATGGATGAGGGAGAAACATATACTATATCTTTCTATACCCCGGCATATAAAGATGTTATACAGTATTGTGGAACTACAAGTGGTAAAAATACAGATAAGATAAAAGGTTCAGGCCTTACTCCTATTAAAACACCTTCGGGTGCCACTGCTTTTTCGGAAGCCTCTATGATATTCGAATGTCGTAAATTAGTAGCTCAACCAATATCTGAAGCAGGTTTAAAGATTGATAAATCAGAATTGCCTGATAGTTTTACAAAAGACGGCTTACATAAAATGTATATAGGTGAGATCCTTAATGTGTGGGTGAAATAATAAGAATTACAAGACAGATAAAAAAGATTCGACCGACTGAGTGAAATTCGCCCAGGAAAGTCGAGTCTTTTCTTTTTTCAGATTTTCTATGTAAAGGCTGATCTTATCCTTATCGAAAAATTCCTTAATACCATTTGCCACACCTAGAGGAGTAGGTAAAGAGACAACGAGTCCCGTACCCGATTGTTCAACAGTAGAGCCCAAAGCTCCTACATTGGTTGCGATCATGGGTGTTTCCAGTTGATAAGCCAAAGCCACAACTCCGCTTTGTGTTGCCGAACGATAGGGCAATATCAATACGTCCGCCGCTGAAAAAAGAGTAGAAACCATATCATCGGGAATATATTGCTCAAAAACAATAATATTATCCTTCAATATTGATTTATTAATAAGTTCGGTATACTTATCAAAGCTACCATAACATTCACCGGCTATTATCAGTTGATAACTATCATCTAGTTGATCCATAGCTTCTATTAAAATATCTAAGCCTTTATAATCTCTGATAAGTCCAAAAAACAAGAGGTTCTTTTTGTCCGACCTGACTCCTAATTTACCACATGCTGTATCCTTGTCTGTACGCTCTGCATATTGATCGTAAATAGGGTGAGGCTGCAAAAGAATATTAGCATCATTCTTTAGCGATAAAAGATCATCATAAACAGGTTGGCTCATGACAATAAAAGCATCGCATCTATTAAAAAAGAATCTGGCAAAAGATTTATCTATGATCCTACGCTCATGCGGTATGGCATTATGAACAAGTGAAACCACCTTGATACCCTTATCCAGAAACATACACACAGAGCCGAAAGCCGGAGCAAGAAATGACATCCAATAAGGAATAATCAACACATCGGGCGAGAATTTATTTATAGCACGTGCTGTACCTATATAGGTGAATGGATTTATTGAATTCAAAACCCTTTTACTGTCTATCACCGTTGCCGAATCATCTTGCGATACATACTGCGTTTTGCCGGGAAAAAGAAATTCAGGATATAAGGTTGTAAATGTAAAAGCCTCTACCTCATTATTCTTCGACAACTCTGTATACAATCTTGCATTGAGCTGCGCCAACCCTCCACGATAAGGGTAAAACGGAGATAAAATAGCTATTCTCATAATATCCTCAGTCTTTTTTCTCTTTCTGCTTATCCAGCACCTTATGTATCTTATCGATAATCATAGATTCCGTGATGTACCCCAGGCATGCGTAATCGAATCTCTGACAAGGTAGGTCGCCATATACTGAACAAGGGCGACACTCCAGATCGATCTGAACAGCATTGTCTGGATCTTGACCGAAGCCATAGAATCCCATATTAGGATGTGTTGCACCCCAAACCGACACTACCGGTGTCTTAACCAACGACGCTAAATGCATATTAGCTGAATCCATAGTTAAAACAACATCCATATACGACATGAGCAAAAGTTCATTCTCTAGCTTTAGCTTACAAGAGGTATCTATTACATTAGGATAAGTGCTAGCCCATTTATTCAACACTTCTCTCTCTTCTTTACCCGCTCCCAGCAAGAAAATTGTCGTATCAGGTTCTTTCGAAAGCATCTCAACCACTTTTTCCATTTTCTCTAAAGGGTAAATCTTTCCTTTATGCTTTGCAAATGGAGCGACACCAACCCATCTACCTTTTTTCTCTGTAGCAATCGCCTTAAGATTATAAAATTCGCGAGGAACAAAATAAAGTATATCAGTGAAAGTTATATCTGCAGGGAAACCCAATTTATCAAAAACATCCAAGTAACGCTGCACCGTAGTTTTCAAAGGTGGTACAAGCTTTTTTGTAGCAATCGTCTCAGCTTTTTCTTTACGCCCTTTATCTATACAGGCCACTTTGTGCCCTGTAATTCGCATAATAAATCTTATTATTTTTGAACGTAAAACATCATGTTCATCGGCTACGTGAGTAAATCCCATTACATACAATTTATTAGCCATCCGTAGCAACCCTCGGATACCTTTATGCTTTCCATTTATATCAAATGGAATAACATTTACGTTAAAACCCAAATTCTCAAATAATGGTGCAAAAGACTTGCGGGTCATTACAGAGAAACGGTCTTGAGGGTACTTTGTAGCAACAGAATATATTACCGGTACCAGCATTGCAACATCACCAAAAGACGACAACCTTATTACCAATATTTTAGCCATAAAAAGAAATTAAGTCCATAGAGACATGTATTATATATATGTGTGCTGCTTATTAGTATGAAAAATTATTTTTTCCCATACAATATTGGATTTAATGCAGGATCATTGTACATCTTCATCTGCTTATAAACTTTCATATATTTATTCCCGCTTTCAATATCCAGCAACAATTCGTCAATAGCTGTAGATAAATCCTTTCGTTGTTCAAGTAATATATTTAGTTTTTTCAAACATTCCTGATGATGCTTCTCCTCTACATCTTGGCGATCCACTTCTTGCTGCATATGATATATTTTAAGTGCAAGAATAGATAGACGATCCACTGCCCATGCAGGGCTCTCTGTATTGATTTTAGCCTCCGGCAAAACTTTTACAGTCTTATATTTATCCAGAAAATAGCTATCTATTAGTTCTACTAAGTCTGTTCTTTCCTGATTAGATTTATCGATCCGCCTTTTTATTTTAAGAGCTTCCGATGGTTCAATATGTGGATCTCTAATTATATCTTCCAAATGCCATTGAACGGTATCTATCCAGTTTTTAAGGTAAAGAAGTGATTCTATAGATTGAACCTCATATGGATTACTGATAGGAGTATCTACATTATCTGTTGTATGGTAATTGCTTATTGATTTTTCAAAAATTGAATTACTCAAAGCTGTAAATTTCATATAGCTATATATTAGTAAATATTATGTCTTATAATTTGTTTGCCCAGGTTTCTCTGTCCAAATTTCGGTAATTAATTGCTTCCGCCAGATGTTTTGAGAGAATATTTTCCGAACAGTCTAAATCCGCAATAGTACGGGAAACTTTTAATATACGGTCATAAGCACGTGCCGATAAATTAAATCGATCCATTGCCGTTTTCAGCAATTCCAAACCTGCACTATCGGGGGAAGCATACTTTGCCAGAAGTTTTGGAGTCATCTGTGCGTTAGAATACACACCATCTTCTTTATCGAATCGCACAGCCTGAATTTCGCGAGCCTTTACCACACGTTCTCGTATAGAATTACTCGCTTCGCCCGGTCTTTTATCCGATATTTTTTCGAAAGGAACAGGAATTATTTCAATGTGAATATCAATACGATCAAGCAACGGTCCTGATATTTTATTGAGATACTTCTGTACCGCCCCATTCGGACATACACACTCTTTGTCCGGATGATTATAATAACCGCAAGGACAAGGATTCATAGACGACACAAGCATAAAACTTGCCGGATATTCCACGGAGAATTTAGAACGGGATATATTAATTTTACGATCTTCTAAAGGTTGTCGCATTACCTCTAAAACATTCCGGCTAAATTCGGGCAGTTCATCAAGAAACAACACACCATTATGTGCCAGACTTATTTCTCCGGGCTGAGGATAGGCTCCGCCTCCGACTAAAGCCACATCCGATATAGTATGGTGCGGACTGCGAAAAGGGCGTTGAGTCATCAGTGACGTCTCGGCTCCCATTCTGCCTGCTACACTGTGTATTTTTGTTGTTTCGAGAGCTTCATGCAATGTGAATTGTGGAAGTATAGATGGAATACGTTTAGCCATCATAGATTTACCTGCTCCGGGAGGCCCTACCATTATAAGATTATGTCCTCCGGCTGCTGCAACCTCTAATGCACGTTTCACATTCTCTTGTCCCTTTACATCTGAAAAATCAAATTCAAAAGTTTGTTGTGATTGTTCAAATTCAGCTCGTGTATCTACAATAGTAGGCTCTAATGAGACCTTCTCATTGAAGAAATCGATCACTTCACATATATTTTCAACTGCGTAAACTTCCAAATTATTTACAACAGCTGCTTCTCTACCATTTTTCTTCGGAAGTATAATTCCCCTAAATCCTAATTCACGAGCTTTAATCGCAATCGGCAACACACCCTTGATAGGCAGTATAGTACCATCGAGCGACAACTCACCCATAATAAGATAATCTCCGAGTTTATCGGCCTTTATTTGCTCGCTCGTCGCCAAAATACCAATAGCCAATGGCAAATCATAAGCAGTACCTTCCTTTCTGATATCAGCAGGAGACATATTTATTACGACTTGTTGACGAGGAACTTTATAATTATTAACCTGAAGTGCAGATATAATACGCTCATGGCTTTCTTTTACTGAAGCATCGGGCAAGCCTACAAGCATAAACTTGATACCTTTAGAAGAGTTCACTTCTATAGTTATCAATGTTGCCTCTATGCCTTGCACTGCTGCACCAAAAACTTTTACTAACATTAGCTGTATTTATAGAATTAATCAGAAAAGGCAAATATAGCAAAATACAGAAGGATTATCTCAATAACAGTCTACCTTATTTCGATTTGCCTGATAAAATATCATCCAGCTTCTTTGGTAAGTCTAAAAAAGACACATCCCTTTCCAATATAATTCCCGTAGGAGATATTAATATACTGTAAGGAATTTCTCGTATATAGTATTGCTCAACAGTCTTAGCAGACCATCCTCCATGATCGGGCAACAGAGTCCACTTCACAGAATCAAGAGAATTTTTCGAAATAGGCTCCAGCTCTGTATCCATAACTATTGTAGCAAAATCAATATTCTTTTTGTCTTTTTTCAACTGATTATAAACCTCCACTGCATTTTTCCGTTCACTGTCGCACGCCTCGCATGTGGTAGATATAAATGATAATAAAAGATATTTACCTCTGTAATCGATAAGACTTACATCTTTCCCCTTCAGATCTTTTAATGTGAAATTAGGGGCAGGTGTACCCACTGTCGATTGCTTTATTTTCGCGCTATAACGTTTCAAATCGAGAGTCAGAGGAAATACGGCAGCTTCACCTCTCAACAATTCGAGATTTTCATCAAGACGAGGTATCGATGTCTCATCTTTAAAAAATGTATTGATGAGCATTACACTGGCTATCTTGTCAGGATTTGCTTTCACATAGTTTGCAGCAATATTAGACAGGGTGAAATTTATATTCTTTAATTCGGCAAAACTTTTTCCGCTTACACTATCTTTTTCAACAGCTTCAGATAAAACATTCAAAATTTCGACACGAGATTTCAGCATATCTTTATTTTGCTCTTTAAACGAAGTCAGATCATCATTTATAGATCCTCCTTTTACACTTATCAGATCAGGAAACAAAACATCCCCTTTCAGCTCTACTGTCCAACCTTTATCTACAAGTATATAAGTACTTTTTGTATTCTGATTGAAATATAAAGACATAAAAGTCAACGTATCCACAGTTCCTGAAAAAGAGAATTCTCCTTTTGCATTAATCCTCACCGTATCAACTAAAAGCGAGTCTCCTATTTCGCGGGCAGCATAAAAATATCCTTCTGTTACATTATCCAATTTGCCTTTCACCTCAAACTTGGAAGAATTACCCCCACAAGATATTAAAGCAAACACAAACAGAAGTAGAGACGTTAGAGTTATTATATTATTCTTATTCATTATGTTCATTCTAAATTTTCAATACATTATCGCTATATACATCATAGCCTTTATTAGAATAACGTACAAAGATAGCTTTTATTTTCTAAAACGTTTAAAAACCTTAAATTGTTCTAAAAAAAGATTAATTTAAAGATTCTGATATCCAAAAACACTCTTTTGAGCCAAACAACAATCAGTTATGTTCTCTTGTTTTCACATTAATAACAGCTACCCAATAAGCTCTTACCATAGAAATCACTATATTTGCACTTTCAAAAACAAACGTGACATGAGAATCATAAATTCCATTATTTTTGCTTTGAGCATCATACTTCCAATGAAATCATACAGCCAAGACATTCCTCTTTCGTTAGAAGACCTCATTCCCGGCGGAAAATCATTCTACAAGTATCGTGCCGAAATGCCCCGTCAGCTAAATTGGTACGGAGATCAATTGACTTATGCTAAAGGTGACTCGATATTTGTTGTACCTCAAAAGACAAATCAAAAGCCACAAGCATTAATCACTCTTGAGATTATTAATCAAAAGCTTGGCTTAGAAAAGAGTGCTGAACTAAAAAGCATCGGATATGTAGCGTCTTTGTACGGAAAATCGAATGAAATACTCATTTCAACCGCGAGCAACAGCTACTTACTCAATATCCTTACAGGAGAAACGACAGGAAAATATGCCATAACAAAAGAAATGCAGAATAAAGATTTCTCTATCGAAAAGAGAATATTTGCATACACAAAAGATAATAACCTATATATACAAACCAAAGAAGGTCGTGAGCTTCCCATAACAAAAGAAACCGACAAAGCTATTGTGAATGGACAATCCGCTCACCGCAACGAATTTGGGATACATAAAGGAACATTCTGGTCACCCAAAGGAAATGCTTTGGCTTTTTACCGAATGGATCAAACGATGGTTACAGATTATCCGCTGGTAGACATATCTACTCGTGTAGCAGAGCTGAAAGACCTGAAATATCCGATGGCAGGAATGAAAAGCCACCAAGTAACTCTCGGTGTTTACGATCTGAAAACAGAAAAAACCGTTTATCTCAAAACAGGAACTCCCAAAGAAAAATATCTGACTAATATAACATGGAGTCCTGACGGAAAATCTATTTATATTGCAGAAATAAACAGAGGACAAGACACGTGTATTCTAAAAAGTTATGATGCACTTACAGGAAACCTAAAATCGACATTATTCACAGAGATTCATCCGAAATATGTTGAACCCGAAAATCCTGTCATATTTTTGAAAAACGATTCCGACAAATTCGTCTGGGCAAGTAAACGTGACGGATTCAACCATTTATATCTATATAATACAAGTGGCACCCTGATCAAGCAAATCACCTCCGGAAAATGGGATGTAATCTCAATAATCGGTTTTGACGAAAAAGGCGACAATCTTATCTATAGCTCCACCGAAGCCAGCCCAATAGAAAAGCATATTTATAAGATAAATCTTAAGAATGGTGAGAAAGAACAGCTATCGAAAGAAGAGGGCGTTCATTCTGCAACACTAAGTGAATCGGGTAAATACATCTATGATATCTACACATCGCAAAACAATGCGGGAAAAGTAGCTTTGACTGAAACAGGTAATAATAAAACCTCCATTTTCCACGAAGCTAAAAATCCTTATCGCAATATGCAGTTACCGGAAATAACTCTTAGCTCACTGAAAGCAAATGATGGGAAGACTGACCTCTATTACCGTCTGGTTAAACCGTTAAACTTCGATCCGCAAAAGAAATATCCTGTCATTGTATATGTATATGGCGGCCCGCATTCTCAATTAGTCGATAATTCTTGGTTAGGACAAGCTCGTGGATGGGATATATACATGGCAGAAAAAGGCTACGTAGTTTTCACGATAGATAACAGAGGAACATCAAACAGAGGTAACGACTTCGAAAATATAACACACCGCCAGCTTGGTATAATAGAAACTGAAGATCAGATGACAGGTGTAGATTTTCTCAAATCGCAGCCCTATGTAGATACCGAACGTATAGGAGTGCATGGCTGGAGCTATGGGGGATTTATGACCCTCAATCTGATGCTTCGCCACCCTGAAACATTTAAAGTTGGTGTTGCCGGAGGGCCTGTAACTGACTGGAAGTATTACGAAATAATGTATGGCGAACGCTATATGGACTCTCCTAAAGAAAACCCTGAAGGCTATAAGAATTCGAGCATGGTCGAAAAAGCAGGTGATCTGAAAGGCCGGCTTATGCTTATACACGGCGATGAAGACCCTGTTGTAGTAATGCAGCACAGCATGCAATTTCTTAAGTCATCAATTAAAAACAGAACTCATCCTGACTTCTTTGTCTATCCCGGTCACGAACACAATATGATGGGAGTGGATAGAGTTCACTTACACGAACATATAACCCGTTACTTCGACGATTTTTTGAAGTAAATTTAGATTGATTATTCATTATGTATAAAATAAGTAAACAATTCGCATTCTCCGCATCACATATACTGGACGGCCTGTCAGCAGATCATCCTTGTTCGCGGTTGCATGGTCACAATTATATAATCACCGTACATCTGAAAGCAGAGCAGCTGGACAATACGGGCTTTATTAAGGATTATCGCGAACTAAGTACCGTAAAAGATTATCTTGACAATACACTAGACCATAGGCATCTGAATGATGTATTTTCGTTCAATCCGACTGCCGAAAATATAGCAAAACATTTATACGATATTTTCAAAAAAAGTATCCCCGAACTGTATGCAGTAGAAGTGTGCGAAACCCCTAAAACATCTGCCATCTATGAAGCTGATTGTTAACGAGATTTTCTACTCGCTTCAAGGTGAAGGTGGACGCAATGGCGAACCTTCCATATTTATTCGTTTAACGAAGTGCAATCTGGCTTGCAGTTTCTGCGATACAGATTTTGCAAACGGAGACGATATGAGTATTGATGACATTTTAGACGAAATAAAACGATATCCATGCAAGTGGATTATCTGGACAGGTGGCGAGCCGACCATACAACTAACAGATGAACATCTTGCTAAGTTTAGGGAACAAGGCTATAAGCAAGCTATTGAAACAAATGGGACAAGACCTGTACCATCATTGATAGATTACATTACATGTAGCCCAAAAAAAGACTATGAGACTATCAAGTCACGTATTCCTTTTGCTCACGAAATAAGGATACCTGTTCAGAAAGGAGATAAACTTCCTGACATCTCTATCTTCCCGAAAGCCGATAACTATTTTCTCAGTCCAATTTTCGATGGAGATAAACTAAATATCGAAAATGCAAACTATTGTGTCGAACTGGTTAAGGCAAATCCGCAATGGAGACTAAGCCTACAGATACATAAACTGATACATATCGAATAAGGAAAGATGGAAAGATTTGATCTGAACATACTAGGATGCGGATCGGCAACTCCGACTCTACAGCACAACCCCACATCACAAGTTTTGAATGTACGGGAGAAGCTTTTCATGATCGATTGTGGAGAAGGTACCCAGTTACAATTTCGCCACAGCCGACTGCGCTTTGGTCGTTTAAACCACATCTTCATTTCGCACCTGCACGGCGATCATTGCTTCGGACTGATAGGATTAATATCGACATTAGCTTTACTTGGCCGAACAGGTGACATTACAATACATGCTCATGCCGACCTCGAAACTATTCTACGACCTCAGCTGGATTATTTCTGCCGAGAAATTCCGTGTGACGTAAAAATAGAACCTTTTGATCCTCAAGCAAGTGAATTGATATACGAAGACAGATCAATAACTGTAAAGACAATTCCTCTTGTACATCGAATTCCCTGCGCAGGTTTTCTATTTCAGGAAAAACCCAAAGAGGCTCACCTGATTACAGATAAAATCAAATTCTACAATATACCGATCAAGGAATTAGCGAAAATAAAAAAAGGAGCAGATTTCATCAGAGAAGATGGAACTATCGTACCAAATGAAAGATTAACTCGTCCCGCAGAGCCTTCTAAATCATATGCATATTGCTCTGACACGGCATATAATGAAAAAATCATCCCTATCATCGAGGGCGTGGATCTATTGTATCATGAGGCGACATTTGCCGATGCAGAAGCATTCCGTGCCAAACAGACAGGACACTCTACAGCCAGGCAGGCAGCCCAAATAGCCAAAATGGCAGGTGTAAAAAAACTTATGCTGGGACACTTCTCCGCCCGATACACAGACAACGGAATATTACTACAAGAAGCTAAAGAATTGTTTGATAATACAATACTCGCCAACGAGGGACTCTGTGAAAAATTGTGAACCGGCCTGATTTTTTTATTACTTTATACTTTTTATAATATTTGATTGTATATATTTGCCAATATTAGACAAGTGATAATGGTGCAATTTAACAAAATATTCTGCTTACTGCTATTTATAGGATGTTCGCTTTCGGTAGATGCCGAAGGTTCTGTCATCTCAATAGAGATAGAGGATGCTGTGGCAGTCGATAATAAAGAGATTACTATGAATCTCGATATTTTGATAAATAGTACTACCAGAACCCAATTGCAGAATGTACCAACAAAAGGCTATTTGGAAGTATATAGCATTTTAGGTTCGAAGGTCACGAGTAAAAATTTACAGAACTGTCTCGGTGGCTGTGAACTAGAATTACCTAAAGGCTTATATATATTAAAAGCAGGAAAGGTTACTCAAAAGATAATTGTCAGATAAACCGACATAAAATAATGAAAGCTTGCATTTACACAGATGCAGGCTTTTTTATTTCATGAAAACTTTTCGCACCATTCATTAAACTGTGCCAGAGAACGCTCCCCGTATTTCGCCAGACTATTTCTCACTTGTTCTATTGTTTTCTCCTCGCCCAAATGTGTTTTCGAAAAAAAACAGTCAGAAAAACAAATCACTTGCTCTTCTATACTTATCGGGATCATATCGCGATGAGGAAGTGGCAATTTATTATCGATTATCTCCTGCAAAGATAGCCCTGCTCCCGTATGGCGTTCACACACCAAAGCATGTTCGGGATAACCTAGTTCATGTAACAACTCACTACCCATATAGCCATGAGCCATATAAGGAGCTATTCCAAAGCATTTTATAGATGGGGCATAAGTGAAAAATATTCCAATATCGTGTAACATTGCAGCCTCTTTCACAAAGTCTGTATCAATATTTAGCTCCGGGTGTTTTTCGGCAATTACAAGAGCTTTATTCATTACATCGGTACTATGACTGATAAGTATGTTATGAAGTTCAGAATCCTTTTTATAGTATCTTTCGATGATAGTTAGTGCATTCATTTTTATAGTAATATAATTTATTCTCAGAAAATATGTAAGTTTGTAGTATTGTGTATATTTAAAACGTCTGACCGAAAAAAAAGTTTGTCACATAAAAGCTTGTTTTTCTAGTTTAACATTGTGACATTCATGGTTATTCTGTCAGAAGTATTTATTTTTCGGTGTGTAAAAGTAATTAAATTATTTGCTTTTGAACATTGATTTAAAACAGATAAATACGAGACGAGAGAAATATAGTAAACAAATAGAGAACTTTAGACCAAACAATAGGTCGGATGCAAAACCATACGTAAGAAATAATTGTTATACCCCCATAAAGAATAGATGTTTAAGTACATTTGTATAAACAACCCGAATTATGACCGAGAATAAATGCCCCCTTTGTGGTAAAGATGTAGTAGAAGATGAAGCATTTTGTCGCGATTGCCAAGAAATAGCACTGACCTCACATGCTTCGCAGTTTGCCGATGAAGAAAATGCGGAAGACATTGAAGTTGTTACTAATTTCTCAACAGTAAGCATAGAAATAGAAAATAATGCTATCTCAGAAACAACCTTCGCAAAAGAGGTGGAAGAGGATATAAAAGAAGAGGAATCTATAAAAGATGCAGAAGGGCCCTCGAGCCAAGAAGAATCTACGGATCCCATCCCACGTAAAAGCAATAAAAAATCAATCATCTTTCTACTAATTGGCCTCATTCTCCTCATTTCTATTGGCGGGATAAGAGCCTATATGTATGTTCAAAACAAAGAGGCCGAAGCCAAAGAAGCTGCTTTCTGGAACGACTGCATCGATAAAAATACGCCTCTTGCCTATTCCAAATATCTGGTGCAATATCCCGAAGGGCAGTTTAGTACAATGGCACAAGCAAAAATACTAGAGCTTAGAGAACAAGAGCGTCAGGAGTGGGCAAAACTCAGAAAATCGACAGATATAAACGCTTTCTTCGCATTTCTTACAGACCACCCAAAGACTCCGTATGAACGTGAGATACGGCATACAATGGATTCTCTCAGTTGGGCAACAACCAGTAATGAGAATACAGCAGCAGGCTATCTCGCATACATAGAAAATGTAAAGTTAGGAAACTTTGCAGGTGAATACAGATCATTGGCACAAGAAAGGTATGACTACCTCAGCCAGATGAAAACAATTGAAGGAGAAGAATTAGCCAGCATCAAAAAGACACTGACTAATTTCTTCAAAACTTTATCTTCAAATAAATATAAAGATCTGCAAAAAGAGATGGCTCCTACTCTTACCAATTTCTTCGGAGCAAAAAACACGACGAAAGAGGCGATAACTAAATCAATAGAATCTGATTTAAAAACACGAAAAATAAAATCTATTGCATACACTGTAAATATGAATTCGCTGGAGGTAATACGAGACAATAAGAATATCTATTTCATGACTTTACCGATCGAACGTCAGATCACGTATACCGACAAAAAGAAGAAAAAAGAAACTACAAAACTGATTGTAAATATAGAATTGAACAGCGAAAAAGAAATTCAGGCATTATATCAAAAAGAGTAGTAAAGCATTGATTATTTAAGCTAAAGATATTAAATAATTTTCATATCACATTGTATTTGAAACATATACATATGTTTATATGTTGACACATATGAAATAAAAGCGTATATTTACAGACGCATTTAACCTTTTGCCTTATTTAATTTAATAGCTATGAATAAAATCAACACAATTCTGATTGGCTTGCTCGTACTCATAACAAGCTGCTCATCTCCCGTCGAGAAACGACTCACTGATTATGTTAATCCTTTTTTGGGTACTGCTACCCTATGGGACAGTATAGACCTTGGTTATAAACCTACACGCAGAGCATGGGGAGCCGAAGTATTCCCCGGATCATCACTTCCGAATGCGATGGTTCAGGTTAGTCCTGTCACACTATTCAGAAGTGGTTCGGGCTATCAATATGAGGATACAGTGATTTATGCTTTTACTCACACCAATAAAGGGCATTGGAACCTGTGCCATATACCACTAATGCCGGCAACCGGAACTTTTGCACCGGACGATTATAAATCGGCATACAGCCACAAAAATGAATCTGCTCATCCGGGATATTACCAAGTATTCCTCGAAAGATATGATATAAATGCAGAATTAACTTCAACATTACGATGTGCATATCACAAATACACATACAAAGAAGGACAACCTAAGAAGCTTATTGCAGACCTTTCCATATCTAACGAAGGAGTGAGAAACTGGAGTATCTCGCAAGAAAATGAAAACATATTCAAAGGATTTCAGGAGACTGGCGAGAAAATGTATTTCTATGCAATCTCCAATCACAAAATAGAAAAAATAGATTCACTCCGAAACGATAAAAAAGTTATCTCCATCGTTAATTTCATCGATAATGCAAAACCTGAACCACTAGAATTGAAAATAGGCTTCTCGTTTGTAAGCATCGAGAATGCGAAAGCAAATCTTGAAGCAGAGATTGCCGAAAAAAGCTTCACAGAGATAAGGGATGAAGCTACTGATACATGGGAAGATCTATTATCGAAAATAATAGTATCGGGTGGTACTGAAAAGCAACGCGGACTATTCTATTCTTCACTTTATCGTTCTTTCCTTTGGCCTGCTCTACGCAGTGATGTCAATGGCGATTTCACCGATGTAAAGGGTCAGGTTGTAAATAAAGGTTTCCAATATTATACCGATCCTTCATTTTGGGATGATTATAGGAATAAGTTAGTTCTACTCGGAATGATATCCCCTACCGTAGCTGTCGATGTAATTAATTCGATAACAGATAAAGGCGAAAAAACAGGGTTTATGCCGACATTCTTCCATGGTGATCATGCCTCGGCTTTTGTGGCAGGATCATATTTAAGAGGTCTGAGAGGGTATGATATAAACAGTGCCTATAATCTGGTTTTAAAAAATGCGACTGTACCGGGCAGCAGACCTCATCTGGCCGAGTATATCGAAAAAGGATGGATTTCGGAGATGGATCTCGAAAACCCTGTACTCGAAACTGTTGCTAAAGCTGCAGTAACAAAAACACAGGAATATTCGTACGATGATTATGCAGTTGCCCTCTTAGCAAAGGAACTGAACGACAAGGATAATTATGAAATGCTGATGAAAAGGACAAGCAATTATAAAAACCTGTTCGATCCTTCTACTGAATTAATGAGAGGACGGCTCGAGAATGGAGAATGGATTAAAAAGTTCGATCCCGAATTTCCATACTACGAATATATGTATCGTGAGGCAAATGGATGGCAGTCGGCATTCTTTGCACCACACGATCCCGAAGGATTAATAGCTCTCTATAAAAGCAAAGATGACTTTGAGACCAAGCTGGATTCTCTTTTCACTATTCCGTGGAAAGGGTATGAAGCACATAATCTAACTGGTTTTATAGGACAATATTGTCATGGCAATCAGCCCGATCATAGCGCACCATATATGTACTATTTTGTAGACAAGCAAGAAAAAGCACAAGCTATACTAGACAGTTGCATGAACCATTTTTATGGTATGGGTAAAGAAGGCTTAGCTTTATCGGGAATGGACGATGCAGGCGAAATGTCGGCATGGTATGTATTTAATGCGATTGGTCTTTATACTTTCTCTCCGGCAGACGCTGAATATATTATCTCTGTTCCGCTTTTCGACAAGATTGTTTTCACCTTAGATAAGGATACTAAATTTACAATTCTGAAAGAAGGAACAGGTAAGAAGATAACAAATATTACCTATGGAGGTGAAAAACTCGATGGCTACTTCATAACTCACGATCAACTAAAACAAGGTAAAGATTTGGTGATTACCACCAACTAGTCTACTCTAACGACTGTAGAAAAAAGAGGATGTGTCACAAGTAATTTTTCGAATGATTCTGTCATCCTGAACGAAGAAAAGGATCTCTTATGGTGAGTCATGATTCTTCACTCCGTTCAGAATGACAAAAGAGAGTAACACTTAGACAGTGTATATTTACTTGTAACACACTCCCTTATTTCTACATATCAATTTCTTTAAAATCAAATATACTTCAACTCCATCGTCTCTCCTTTCTTCAACCCGAAGCGGATAAAGCCATCGTCTTTCTGTTTTAGCATGATTACCTTACCATTTTTCAGAAAACGTGGTATTGTTCCATCTACGGAAAGTTTTATTGTGAAATTATTATCGGCAGAAGCTTTTATCAGAGCCTTTTCTACTTTACCATTCTTCCATGTTAAATCGGTTTCAGCCCCTCCTTCTACGCAAAGACCTTTATAATAACCAGTTTCCCATTGTACAGGAAGAGCAGGCAAGAACTGTATATACCCCTCGTGGCTTTGCACCAACATTTCTGCAATTCCGGCACCTCCTGCCTCATTTCCATCAAAAATAAATATATCGTAAGGAGCTCCTGCAATCCCTTTAGGCGATATTGTCAACAGATTTTCGCGGGCGAACTCACGTTGTAGTTGCACCACACTTTCATATGCCTTCTGTGCATCGAATAAGCGAGCGTAAAGGCAAATCATATTCGCACGGCTCCATTCCACATCTTCCCAGTTTTCGGCAGACAGACGATACTCTAATGTCTTTCTGGCAGCAGCAGCTAATTCGGGTGTTTTCACCGGTGAAATCTGAGAAAAAGGATATAATGCGAGTAGATGTGTCGTATGACGATGATGAGGTTGAGCCTCTTCAAAATCTTTAAACCATTCCTGTACAGCACCATTCTTTCCAATCATAATAGGAGGCAATTTACTCAACGCTATACTTAAGGAATCTCTAAATTCATTATCAGTATCTAATATCTCAGAAGCTTCGATACAGGATGTGAATGCTTCATACACAAGCTGGCGATCGCATGCCGGCATCATAGAAATGGATAGTTCGTCGCCTTTATATTTGAATGAATTTTCGGGAGAAGTACTGGGACCTGTAAGTAAATAATCACTATTCGGATCCTGAACCATATAGTCGAGCAAAAACTCTGCATTGCTTTTCAAAATAGGATATGCTTTATCCCTCAAAAAATTCTGATCTAAAGTATAAGTATAGTGTGTCCATAAATGAGAGGCTATCCACGTTCCGGCAAGAGGAAATAATCCCCAATTAACACCTTGCCCCGAAGGAGTATATCCCCACACATTGGCAATTGTATTGGCTGCCCAACCTCTTGCTCCGTAAATATTCTTTGCAGTCTTCTGCCCATAAACAGAGAGGTCTTTGATGTAACTGAATAATGGTGTATTACACTCGTGCATATTTCCTATATTGGATAACCAATAGTTCTGCTGTGTATTAATATCGAGATGATAATCGTTAGTCCACCCCATATTACAAGCTAAATTGTCATTCCACAAACCTTGAAGATTAGCAGGTAATGGCGAGTTCTCACGCGATGCAGCAATCAATAAATATCTGGCATATTGGAAAAATAAAGCATCTAATCCGACATCCTCTTTTCCTGCCTTTACCTGCTCCCATCTTTTATCAGTAGGCAATTTATCCGCATCGCTTTCACCTAAAAACAGATCGACTCTACTATACAGATTAGAATAGTCTTTGATGTGGTTATTTTTCAACACATCATAGCTTTGAGATAGTGCCTTACCTACTGTCGACACACAATCCTGCCTGTACTGTTCGTTACTATAATCAGTTCTTAAATCAAAAGCAATTACAACAGATGTAGCATTTTCTATATTTATTTTTTGATTTGCAGCAGACACTTTACCATCTTTGGTCGTTACGCCGATCTTTCCCATAAAGTTGACACCACCGGGACCCTGTTTAGGGAAAGAGACTTTACCCGTGAATTCAAGGCTATTATTCGCAGCATTAATTACGGCCTCACGTAACATATCTAAAGATAAATCTAAGTTCAGCATTTTAGGTTTACTTGCCGATAAGCGAATAATCAGAGCATCATCGGGATTACTACAGAAATATTCTCTGGTATATAGTGTATTACCAATCCTGAAAGTCACTGTATGTATTGCATTATTAAGATCCAATTCTCTTTTATAGTCTGAAACATCACCGGCAGGATATTTAAAATTCATTTTGAGATCGCCTGCAGGTACATGAGAACCAAATGAGTGTGGTGTTCCTGCCATAAATTCGGTAACAATGCGATTTCCTTCTGCATATTCGCCGGCAAAGAATAGTTGACGAATATCACTTAGCAATTCCGGCCCTAGTGGGCGCTCCTGAAACCTATCTTTCTGCCCGGACCACATAGTTATTTCGTTCAGAGCTACAGTTTCGTTCTCAACATCGCCGAACACCATTACGCCAATACGCCCGTTACCTAGTGGCAGTGCTTTCATCCACTCATCTGCAGGCTGTCGATACCATAGCTTGTTCAAATATTTGGTTTGAGACCATATCGGTTGAAGACTTCCTAAAGACAAAAAAATAACGAAGGAGAGTAATATCTTTTGTTTTTTGCTTTTCATATGATTCTATTTTAAACAACTAATTAGTTTGATTATTATTTTTCAGCATGTAAACCCGGCCCATCAAATGCATACCTGAACCAATTGAAATAGGCTTCACCACCATCGCCAAGCGTGTTGTACGAAAATATACCGACCCGCACACCTTTCCAATCACTAGAATAAAGGGGATACGGTTCTCCACAAGCTATATATTTTATATTATCTAAGCTATAATAAAGCTGATGCCGGTTCGTATTTGCATCTAGCGATACTTTAAAATATACTGTATTATCAGATATAGGAATTATCCGTTCGCTGTTTCCATTACTTTCGGTATAAACATAGTTCCCCCCATTTTCGCGAGCAACCCCTATAGCATTATAAAGATTTCCGACACAAAACAATCCGGCATGCTGACCATCGATCAGTCTTTCACAGTTAACCTCGGTTGCGGCTTCCCCTTCATATCCCATTATTTTCTGCGTGAACATATTCTTTGAATCACGCAAATTGTCTGCCCTCAGAGCTTTGATGGTAAGATAACCTTTTCTATCGGCAAGCGACCAGTTGGTATTTACAGGATTATGATTTATCTGCCATTGTAATGAACGCTCCGTTGAAGAAAACTCATCACAAGTTGCCGGAGCACTTATAGAAACCGACTTCCCTGTATGCGGCTTCTCCCATTCTTTCACAGGCTCACCTATTCCATTACAATTTGTATCAACACCAATAATTGGCCAGCCATCTTTCCAGACTACAGGCTGAAGGTGTACGATACGCCCCACAGGATCTTTCGATTGAAAATGATAGAACCACCATTCCCCTTCGGGTGTATCGACCAATGCCCCCTGATGCGGCCCATTGATTTCCGAATTTCCTTCTTCCAATACAATTCTCTTTTCGTATGGACCATATATGTTTTTTGCCCGTAAGACCGTTTGCCAACCGGTAGCAACCCCACCTTCGGGAATACTCATATAATAATATCCATCCTTTTTGTCAATCTTAGTCCCTTCTGCAACCGGACCTTCGTATATTGTCACTCCATCATCAAGTAATCTTGTGCCATCCGGACTCATTTTATGAAGTATGATGGGACCTCCTCCCAGCTGACTTCTACCCACATAGGCTTGCCCGTCTTCATCCCAGAAAGGGCAAGGATCTTCCCAACCACTAATATGTTTCACGTTCAGCAACGGAGACCATGGTCCTGCCGGATCGGTGGCTTTAGACATAAACAATCCTTCGTGAGGAGAACAAAAGAAAATCCAGTATTCGCCATTATGATAGCGAAGGGCAGGAGCCCACGAGCCACCACCGTAACGTTGATTCTTATCCCATTCGGGAAAGTCGAACCGATCATAGACCTGACTTATAATTTTCCAGTTCACCATATCGTCCGACTCAAATACAGGCATCCCTATAAAATGAAATTCGGAGCAAACCATATAATACTTATCGCCCACGCGAATTACATCAGGATCGGAATAATCGGCATTTAATATGGGATTGACGTATTTTCCATTACCTTGATCTCCCCAACGGTTATCTGTATTCTGAGCAGAGAAACTAATGATTTGCATCGAAAGAGCAATGAATACCGCTATTCTTTTGAGGTAAATATTTGTTTTCATTATATCTAAATTAAAGGTTAACTACAGTCGTTTTCAGCTTAAGACAAACGATCCGGATAAAATAATAAGTCCTGTTACCCTCTAAGGAAGACAACAGGAACTTTTCTTACTTATTCTTCGGTAAGAAGTAAAACACTACTATCGAAAGGGTTTCCTATATCAAGGGTTATACCGGCTTTCATAAGATAGTCACCCGAAAATACCTGCCCGTTTCCATAGAACGAACCATTTCCCGATTTTATATTCAGTTCGGTTATCTTATAGTTCTTCTCCGGATCAAGCCCTTTCATTTTTGTTTCAAAATAAGTTGTACGCCCATGATATCGAAGGCTGTATGCAAACAAGACAGACTGTTTCTTATCCTTCGACACATACATATGTGATGTCCACCCGTTTTTATCATAGGGAGATATCAATCTGTATAAATCGCCAAGCTGTACAATGGGTCTTATGTCTTTATAGTTCTTAATGGCATTAATAGCAAAACCGTACTCATCACTTGGTATATCTTTGGGTTGAAGCTCCATTCCTAAACGCCCCGACATAGCCACATCGAACCTAAATTTAAGCGGAGTTATCATTTGGGTCTGATGATTGGGACTCGTGGACACATGAGATGCTGTAGCTATAGCAGGAAAGAATATATTCGTTCCGTATTGGATAAATATACGATCCAAAGCATTCGTATTGTCACTAGCCCAAAATTCATCGTGATATTTCAATGCACCGAATTCTACACGGCCACCGCCCGATGAACAAAGTTGTATCTGAATATCAGGATATTTCGCTCTGATACGTTCATAAACACTGTACAATCCTTTTACATACTCGTACCAGAAATGTGTTTGTTCATCGGCAGGCAGATAATCTGATCCGACATTATCGACGTGCCTGTTTGCATCCCATTTTATATAACTGATATTTGGTGACAGAGATACAACCTCGTCGAATGTATTGAATACGAGATCCTGAACCTTAGGATTACTCAAGTCTAATAACCACTGATTGCGCATAGGCAATATATCCCGCTTCCCGCTCTTAACTATCCATTCAGGATGTTTCTTAGCCAATTCACTATCGGGATTTACCATCTCGGGTTCGATCCATATACCGAATTTCAACCCTTTGCTAACAGCATAATCAGCAAGATAGCTGATACCTCTAGGCAATTTTTTCTTATTTGTTTGCCAATCGCCAAGTCCTGCATTATCACCATTGCGGGGATATTTATTGCCGAACCAGCCATCATCAAGTACAAACATTTCGACTCCAAACTTAGCTGCATTATCTATCATATCGGTTAGTGTTTTTTCATCGAAAGAAAAGTAAGCACCTTCCCAACTATTAAGAATTATAGGACGAAGCCTGTCTCCTTGATTAAGTGCATATTTCCGTGACCAATCATGATAATTCCTTGATATCTGTTCTTTTCCATTGGCACTATACGTCAAGACCATTTCGGGTGTTTCAAGTTTTTGATTCGGGTTCAGACAGAAAGTCGAAGCAAATGGATTCATTCCTGCTACAATACCAAGTTTGCCGGTTTCATCGAGTTCGAAAGATAGCTTGTAGTTGCCCGACCATGCTAACGAACCGCCATATACTTCACCTGAATCTTCATTGGCAGGACCATTCAGGGAGAGCAAAAACGAAGGGTTTTCGGCTTGAGTTGCCCTAACACCTTTTTTAGATTCTATAACTTTAATTCCATGCGTCAATTCTTCCTCTTCCATCTGCATCTCATGAGCCCATGTGCCATTAAAATGTGTGAGATAATACGATCCGGCATGAACAGGAATATATGAAGATGCGATATTCTCTACTTTTATATCTTTATTCTCTTTATTCAGAATTATTACCGACTGACAAATAATATTCTCTTTTTTGTAAGCAACGAAGCGGACATCTACAAAAACAGGGTACAACTTATCTTTCAGGCTAATCACTGTCTCGGTACGGTTATCGTCCAACACCTTCGTTTCGGTTGTCACATATACTAGTTCTGTGGTAAGAACCCCATCATCGTGAGTTAACTTCAATGCCGGATTCAGATAATAGCGTCCACCGTATGCCGGATACAGTTGTGATGCAAAATCATCGTTAGTATCAGGTTGACCCTTCGACTTCTTATCTAGAAAAGAGGATGTACCATTCAGTTTGTTACCCCAATACTGGAAAATAACTTTCCCGTTAGGAGTTGCTGTGAAAATCATAGACAAGTCTTTTGTTCCTACTTCTATAATTTTCTTTTCCTGACTAAATACATTTATCGCCGTCAGAAACACTAAGAGAACACTTAATATTAAAGTTTTCATTTTCAATAATAGTTAATAAGAGAGTGATTCTCTTTTTATTTTCAATTTATAATTAATTACCGTAAAACCGGCTATTCCATAAAAATAAAATATCGTAGCCTATTTACTGATTCTATATACTCTAACATCCTGAGGGGGAACGGAGTATTGAAGGGTATTATTATTTATAGAAACAGGAGATGAAGTCCATAGCTCTTTTACTTGCATCTTATTATTATGCTTCAAATTAACTCTGTCCAGATTTAAGCTTCTTTGCATATCTGCTGTCTTGTCAAAGTTAAAGATAGCTATATACATATATTCTTTTGTATCAAGTGTATATAATGTTTCTGCTTTTCCGGCACCGGCCGCCATATAGCCTTCTATTGGGTAGAATGATTTCCCTATACGTGCTATATCGTTTATATCAGCGTTAGTAGCAACCGATTTTGCCCTCTCCCTTGCTACACCGTCTGACGGCACTTTTCCTTTTGTGCTGAAATTGTCGCCTAACATATATAAACCTGTAATCACAGCAGATGTTATACGTGCCCTGTTTGCTCCTTCTTTATAGTCTGCGGCTTCCTGCGGTTTATATAGTAATATGTGATCGGAATCGTTAAACGGATAAACACGGTCGAGCCACCATCCGAACGAAAGGCTGTTGAGCATATAGCCTGTTGTGCCCCATTCCCCTTCAGTCATAGCACCCCATGCATCGCAACTGATCCTTTTTGACGAGCCATATTGAGAAGGGAATGTCGGAGCTATGGACAATGCCATAAACATATTCTCACCACACAGATCGGAAAGGTATTTCATCCCCTCATTGTAGGCCTGTACACCCGTTGTAACATCGGGGTTGTAGAATGAATCCGCTTCAAGCGTTCCGTTATTTATAAAATCGAGTTTTACATAGGTATATCCTAACTTTTTAAATTTGTTGATGTAATAATCCATACGCTGTTTTGTAGCGGGATGAGTAGGATCTACCCCCAGTGATTCCACTTTACGGGGTTTTCCGTTAGCATATAAGTAAATATCTTTATACTTGTAGGCTCCATTAGTACCTTCAACCTCTGCCTCCGCATTGCCGTGCCAGTCGGAGAAGGGACACCAATAAATCCCTGCCTTTTGCCCGTTGGCTTTACAGTGTTCTACAAAAAGGCCTAATTGTTCTTCTGTGAAATTATCCCAGAATGAATCCAAACCAATATATGTCGTATTATCGTTTTCGAAACTATGCGGTTGTAATTCTTTTTTTATGAAATCGGATACATCTATCGCTCCTTCATAATTTACTTTCTCGGCTAATGCAGCCCAGCTGTTCCAACCAAACGGAGTACCACTATTCCACTTGCGAGGTGGGGCGATCAGCGCATTCGCATCGCCAAACTCTTCCAAACCTTTGCGCCAGTCGCTAAAGATTCCGAATAGTATCTTAGGCGATTTGAGGCTTTTACCTTTTATGCTACCATGTTCTTTCGATGGCCTGTCGGGTTTCTCGCTGATATCTCTTGTCAGTTCGTGTACCACTCCACCAAAACATTCTAGTTTAGTAATATATTTATTGTCTTCGCCTTTATAGCGGACACCTGTTTTCCATGTGTCGTGTTCTACTGATCCTACGATCAAACCTTTGCGTTCTTTTCCATTAAAAATGGCTGTAACTTCGAATGATATGTCCTCACCTGTCAGAGGTGACGACAAGTAGTGTACAAAATTGTCGTTATCGAACGGAACACGTAGCATACGGTTGCTATCTTCCGCCGGAAGAAATGAATTTTTAGTTGTGGTATATATCGGAGCTATATAATTACTCGAAATAGCTGTTGCCGATTTCAAAAAAACTTCCGTCAAAAAATAATCTCTGCCCGAATAAAAATAATAAACTTGCTCTATATCTGGTTTTCCTTCCAGACCTGTATAGCTGATAGTGTACTTCTTGCCAGACCCAAAGACATCGGAAACAGATTCTTGCTTGATGGCTACATTATTATAATCGGTGCTTTGTATATAATCATCCTGATTTTTAGCTTTTGCATATACTCCCGCCAATACGGTTTCTCCATTATAGATATAGTCTACCATTTTGCTTGCATCGTTGTAAACTATTTTCCATTTACCGTAACTGATCTCTTTACCATTAGCTACAGGAGCAGCCCATGCCGAAAGGCACAGGCAACTCATGTAAGTAAATATGATCAGATGTTTAAATCTGTTTTTCATCATTGGTTCTTTTATGTTTTATTGAAGACGATTATTTAGTATATCCGGGATTTTGATGCTCAGGACCTATATCGTCATTATTTTTAATTTCAGTATCAGGTATAGGGTAACGCATATTGTACTCTTGAATAGTCCCTTCTTGTTTTGCCCAACGGTTACGTTCTTTCACCAAATTTACAAATGTTCCGGTACGAATCAAATCCATACGACGCCAACCTTCGAAACAAAGTTCGCGAAAACGCTCATCCATAATTTTCTCACGAAATTGTGCCTGCGACATACTGCCCCATCTCTTGTCGGCAGGAAGAGAACCGCCCCATGCACGGGTACGTATTCTATTATTTACAAGCGATATGGCATCTGCTGTATTCCCCAATTCATTTAAACATTCGGCTTGTAACAGAAGAATATCTGCTAAGCGAATAACTGCGAAATTTTTACCTGAGTTCCACATATTTCCTATTGTTCCATTATCCTGATCGGTACGAGGGTCTTCAAATTTCTTTATATGAGGTTCAAGCTCATCGGTAGTGCCGGTCCACTCCGTTTTCGATAAATCCGGGGTTACTCCATGATACGTAAAATCGTAACGGATACTGGCTTCTTTTCTAAGATCGCCATCTTCCCAAATACCACCTTGCGCTACAGTGCGGTAAGCAAATGGAGTAGGCACAAGAAAGTCGTATCCTGAAAAATGACACCTTTGTGAAAACCAAGCATCTACGGCTCTCGATCCGCAATCGAATTGCCAGTAATTACAATCGGGCCAGATATTGTTAAATTGCAATTCGAATATAGATTCTACAGAATTAGGTTTATCATAAGCATAAAGGTCTTCAAAATTAGCTACCAAATCGTAACGACCTATCATTTTGTCAAAGCACTCTTTTGCTAAAGAGAAATCACGGAGACCTGTTTCAACGGGAGCATACATATATGCCTTACCAAGCATTGCCAATGCTGCGCCTGATGTAGCACGTTTAGGATCATCCCATTTGTCGGGAAGGTTGGTAGATGCTATTTTAAAATCATTGATAATAAATGCCCATACATCTTTCAATGGCTGGCGTGCAAGACCAAGTTCTTTTTCCCGGTTTTTATCTTTAATAGGAATTTCACCCCAATACATACTTAATTCCAGCATCAGCATACCTCGGATAAAACTCGCTTCACCTAATAGTTGAGTCGCTTTTTCCGACTTATCTCCTAATTGCTCAAGACCATAAACAGCCAATGCTGCCGAACTTGCAGCCGGCCATCGGTTTTCCCAAATTGCAGCCACCTGAGTAGATGTAGCATCCAACAATCCATTGTATTTATCCATTCCGGCTTGCGAACCTGAAGATATTAATTGAAAATTACCTTGTTGACTTTCGTCTAAACCTAAATTGACCATCAGTCCATTACGTCCTTCTTTGCACCCACGGTATTTGGTATATAAGCCCTGTATGAGTAATTCTATGTTTTCGAGACTTGAAACAACTTCTTCTTCCGACAAACTGCTTTTGGACTCTTGATCCAAGAAGTCTGAACAGGAGGTCGTATTTATTGCAAAAGCAAATACTAATGCATATATTATAAATTTGAATTTTATACTTCTCATTGTTAATCGTATTAAATAATTAAATAATTCTGAATAGCTTAGAAACTTACATTGAGACCAAATACATACATTTTTGTAGGAGGATACCAATCGCCTGTTTCAGGGTCATAACCTTTATAATTAGTTATACAGAATAGATTCGAACCTGTTGTGTATACGCGCAGATTACTTAATTTCAATTTGCTCACTATATTAGCAGGCAGAGTATATGCTAAAGTTAAGGCCGACATTCTCAAGAAAGATGCCTTCTGAACACTAAAATCCATCTGGCTTGCATTATAATGGTTATAATCAAAACCAGTCAATACGCGAGGGAATTTAGCATCTTTATTCTCAGTACTCCATCTGTCGAGTAAATCAAGAGAAGCTGCACTGCTGCCAACACTGGTAATTAAAGATTCGTAATAAGGACTTAGTTTTCTAGCACCCTGAGAATAGTTAAAAACAGCATTCAAAGCAATACCTTTCCACTCGAAGTCAGTAGCAAAACCGCCATAAAATTTCGGGTCGGTAGAGCCTATTACCACACGGTCATTTTGATCTATCGAATTGTCTCCATTCGTATCCAACGGATATAAATCTCCTGCACCTACGTTGTAGCCATTGAAATTTATCTTACTTAATCCATCTAAGTCGACAGCCTGAGCAATGCCACCTGTCTGCCAGACATAGATCGTATTTCTGGATTCGCCTAAAAATAGGTTACCTTCTTTTTCAATATTACGATTACCATCTACTTTATAAATTACATTATTCTCACCATATAATTGTGTGATCTTATTCTTATCGGCAGATAGGTTAGCAGACAAATTCCATTTAAAATCTTTTGTCTCGATAACACTTGCACTTATTGTGAATTCAACACCCTTGTTTTCGATTGCTCCGATATTTACAAAAGCTTTCTTAAACCCTGATGTAACAGGCAAGGTACGCTCCATTAACAAGTCTTTATTCTTGATAAAAAATGCGTCCGCAGTAAAATGGATGCGATTCTTTAAGAATGCCAGATCGATACCAATATTTAATTGTTTTTGTTTCTCCCACGTAATATCTTCGGTTCCTCTACGGTCGTTAGAAACAAAAGAAACCTGATTATTACTCACATTCGGACTATAGAGGCTACGAAATGCAAAATCATCTATATTCTGATTACCCACTATTCCATAACCAACCCTCAATTTTAATTGATCGAGAGCTGTCTGATCTTTCATAAATGATTCTTCAGCAATATTCCATGCTCCCGAGAATGAAGGGAAAACACCCCACTGATGTCCTTCAGCAAATTTGGAAGAACCATCATATCTGGCAGTCGCAGTCAAATAATACCTATTATCATAGCTATAGTTAGCTCGTATAAGGTACGACATCAAAGTAGCAGTTGTGAAATTAGAACCAATCTCTCTTTCTGCTTTTTTATAAGAACTGCCTAAGTTGTGATAATTTATATAATCTGTTCCGAAACCCTTTCCATTCGCTTCGGTATAATCATAGTCAGTGCGAGTACTACTTGTACCGAGTATACCGTTAAATTTATGTTTTCCGATAGAAGTATCGTAAGAAACTGTATTATCCCATTGCCACATAGTACGCGATTCACGTTTATGCTTTGCTTCTCCATCCAATGAATAACGGATAGATTCATATATGTTTTTAGGCGTATATTTAAATTCTTTATGTTCAGAATAATCCAAAGAGAATGAAGTTCTGATATTCAATCCCTGTATCGGGTTTATATTCACGTAATTTGCTGTAAGAATACGATTTCTGACACGATCGTTATCAACTGTCAAAGAGCGGATAGGATTAAAATTATTCTGATCGAATATACCTTGATAGTTCAATGTTTCTATGTTTTCGTCGATAGCCAACATCGGATTGGCATTACGTGCCCTATTCATCACTCCATCATCTACCAATTGATCTTTTGTACGTGAAAATGAAGTATTAGTACCCACCTTCAGCCAAGGCTTAATATTTTGCTCTGCATTAATACGGCCGGTATATTTACTTTGACCCGATTTTTTCATCAAACCTTTCTGATCTGAATAACCGAAACTCAAATAATATGTTCCTTTGTCGGAACCACCGGAAAAACTTAAAGCATGATTCTGGTAAGTACCTGTACGGGTTACCTGATCGAGCCAGTCATAATTATCATTATTTTTATATGCTTCAAATTCATAATCGGCAAATACCCTGTTAGAACCCATCACTACATCATTGATATATTGATTTACATTTCCATTAGGATTGGTTACCGAATATCCATTCACATAAGCATCTTTTCTTAACTCGAATAATTGTCGTGTATCCATCGTCTTGGGAACTTTGGCAAAATTCTGAACGCCAAACCATGTGTCATAATTTACTCTACCCTCACCATTTCTTCCTCTTTTGGTAGTAATCAAAACCACGCCATTAGCTCCACGAGAACCATACAGTGCAGTAGCAGAAGCATCTTTCAATATTTCGACAGAAGCTACATCATCCACATTCACTGCATTAAATCCCGAAGCATAATTATCCACCACCAAACCATCTACTACATAAATAGGGTCTGTTGATGTATTTATAGTATTTATACCACGAATCTTGATAGATGCATCATCTCCCGGACGAGTACCATTTGAAATCAATACTCCGGCTACACGTCCCTGAAGTGCCTGATTAATTGTAGTAACCGGTTTCTCGGTCAGTACAGCGGAATTTACACTACTGACTGCCCCTGTCAGATCGCTCTTTTTCATCACGGCACCGACTATAACCACATCGTCCATCTCAAAATTCTGAGGTGTAAGACTAATATTGAGTACAGGCCCCACTGCTCTTACTTCTCTGGTTTCGTAACCTAGGAATGAAACTGTCAATGTTTGATTTTGTGCAACTGAAATAGAATATTTACCATCGACATCAGACAGTGTACCTGTGGTTGTACCTTTTACCACAACAGATGCTCCTATTATCGATTCTTTTGTCTCTCCATCGGTTATAAGCCCTGTAATAGTTACATTCTGGGCAAAAGCAATGGCTCCCGACAAGCAGAACAGCATCAATATAAATGCCGCCCTCAGTTTGAAATTAATGTTCATACACTTTTTCATAAATTAGTCGTTTGAGGTTTATAGATTTAGGGTGTTAATACTAACCTGCTACTCAGCAACAGGTTAATTCAATTCAAGGTTTAATGCTATTTTCAAGGGGTCTTAAAACGTATTTTTCATGGGTTTTCCATTCGTACCAGATTCTTTTACTCCAATCTTTATTATTAAATGAGACCAGAGCGTAAATTTAGATTTTATATATCCATTAAAAATGTAAGTACTTTCTGAAAACATGTAAAATTTTATTATTTTTCCTATTTTACTTCAATGGCATTAAAAGGTTATGCGACAAATATAATTTTAAGATTCAGTAACAAGAATTACCATCTTTTCAAAAAATAACAAATTTGTCGCAACACTGTATTTTAACTTCAAAATGCGACCTTTGTATTATTTATTACGACATGTGTGATTTATATATTATGTATATTTGTTACTCTACTACCTATAAAGTCGCCTTATCTATGAATCGTATTTTTTTTCTATTCATTTTCTTATTTCTATTCTCTACTTGTACCCTTGCTTCTGATTATTACTTCTCGATAATCGATGGAAAGGCCGGATTATCTCAGAACAACGTTAAATCGATCTGTCAGGACAGCTATGGATTCATGTGGTTTGGTACGCGCAACCGATTAAATCGCTATGATGGAATGTCCTTTAAAGTATTCGATTGCTACGATCAGATAACCAAAAAGGGAAATAACAACATCGGTGCAATATGTGAAGATTCTGATAAGAAACTCTGGGTAGGAACAGATAAAGGTGTCTTTATATTCGATCCGATTACCGAGCGATTTAAGTCGTTCGACATAACTACTGCAAACAAAATAATCATAGACGAATGGGTCGCAGACATTAAGCAGGATCAGAATAATAATATATGGATAGTTGTACCTAATCAGGGTGTATTCAAATATGAAATGCTATCCGGAGAGCTCGTGTTGTACTCTGTAGTAAAAGAACTCAAACCGAGTGTGAGTAATCCCCAATGTATTGCAATAGAAAACAATGGCAGAGTGTGGATCGGCTCCAACGGATCAGGCGTATTCTTGTACGATAATTTGAAAGATACATTTACACAGTATTTAGGTAATGAAAATGGCAGATTGACTTTAGCCGGAAAAAACATTTATACTATCTGTCATAATAATGATAATATAATAATCGGTATACACGAAGAGAAATTGTTGAAACTCGACAAACGAAGAAATATACTGCAAGAGGTAAATGCACCTGAAATCAACAATAAAATAATCAGGCATATCGCAATTTTCAACGATGACGAGATATGGGTCGGAACCCAATCCGGTTTATATATTGTAAACGAAAAATTGCAGAGAGTAGACCATATAATGGAAGATCCGCTTAACAGCCATTCTCTGTCTGACAACTTCGTAGAAAAAATATATAAGGACAGGGAAGGAGGAATATGGCTGGGCACAAACTTTGCCGGTGTTAATTACCTCCCGAACAGGAATAATAAGTTTGAAAAGTATTTTCCCGTTAGCGAGAAAGGTTCTATTAATTCGAAACGAATCCGGGAAATGAAAGAGGATAAAGACGGAAATATCTGGATTGGCACCGAAGACGCTGGCGTATCTATATTCGATCCACAGAAAAAAACATTTAACCCGATAACTAATTTATTTTACAATAGAATACTAGCTCTTTTAGTTCAGGATTCAAAAGTTTGGGTCGGTTTTTTCAAAAACGGATTAGATATAGTTAATCTCCCACAAGATAAAGTGCAGCATTATTCTCTTTCTGATATGGGACTTAATGAAGAAAGTATATATGCATTGTGCGAAGACCGATATGGGAAAATATGGTTAGGCAATGCCTGGGGAGTTTTTTTCGCCGATAAGAGTGACATGAAATTTAAGCATTTGGATGCTTTTGGGTTGTGCTACACTTATGATTTAATGGAAGATTCCGAAGGTTATATCTGGGTTGCTACGATGGGCAGCGGAGTTTTTCAATATGATCAGAAACAAGGAGTTCTTATTCATCATACGGCAAAAGGCGAAAATCATCTGAGTTCCAATTCTGTAAGCGGCATTACAGAAGACCATCTGGGACAAATATGGTTTTCGACCGACAGAGGTGGAATATGTGTATATAATAAAAAAAGCAAGAGTTTTAAAAGCTACTCGATAAAAGACGGGCTGCCTGATGATGTAGCCTACAAAATTCTGGAAGATAAAAATTACGATTTGTGGTTTGGTACAAATCTCGGATTAGTACGATTTAATCCTGAGACCGAGCAAGTAAAAGTTTTTACTCAAAACGAAGGTCTATTGTCTAATCAATTCAATTATAAATCCAGTTTAGTAAGCAGCTCCGGCAAATTGTATTTTGGCTGCATGGAGGGTTTGATCGCTTTCAAACCGGAAGAATTTAAGCAAAATGAATTCATTCCACCAGTATATATAACCAAGTTATCGATATTCAACAAAGAAATAGTCCCTAATGCCGATGGATCTCCTCTGCAGAAAAGTATTATTCATACAGACCGAATAGAACTACCATTCAATCAAGCCAATATCATCCTCGATTTCGTATCGTTGAGCTATACTGCACCTCAAGCAAATATGTATGCGTATAAAATGGAAAATATAGATGCTGACTGGGTATACACAAATAATAATCATAGTGCCTCTTATGCCAAATTACCTCCCGGGAAATATATATTTAAAGTGAAAGGGACTAATAACGACGGACTATGGAGTGGCGGAGAAACATTGCTCGAGATAGAAATACTACCCCCATGGTGGGCATCTAATATTGCATATTTTGTATATCTTGTTTTGTTTATCAGCATTTGTTATTTTGGCTTAAAGATATCGCTGAAAAAATACAGAAAGAGAAGTAATGAGAAACAAAAATTATTTGAGATAGAAAAAGAAAGAGAACTCTATGAGGCAAAAGTAGACTTCTTTACCGATATAGCTCATGAAATAAGAACTCCTGTGACGCTCATCAATGGTCCGTTAGAATCCATCATGGAAATGGATATCACAGACCCTAATATTAAGCGCAACCTAAAAATCATAGAGCAAAATACGAACCATTTACTTCATCTCATCAATCAGCTCCTGGATTTCAGAAAAGTAGATAGCCGAAAATTTTCGTTGAACCTGAGAAGTACAGATATAAACGAACTATTGAAAACTGTTATTTCACGGTTTCAGCAGCAATCGGTTTCTTCTAAGAAGACAATTAAAGTACATCCGTTTCCCGAAGAACACATTTCAGCTATCGCTGACAGGGATTGCTTAGACAAAGTATTAAACAATTTGCTGTCGAACGCCATAAAATATTCTGAGCATCTCATTGAGATATTCCTATCTGAAGACGAAACCTATTTTACAGTAGAAGTTTCGAATGACGGAATTTTAATACCGGAAGAACTGAAGGAGAAAATATTTGAACCTTTCTTTCAGGTAAAATCAGATCGTCGCGAAACATCAGGTTCAGGTATCGGCCTATCTCTGGCTCGTTCTTTAACAGAACTTCATAATGGGTATCTGTTCTATACATCACAATCAGGGCTAAATACCTTTATGCTCAAAGTCCCTCTTCAGCAGGAATTGGCAACAAATGGAACAGATACTATAAATATAGACAGGGCATCCGATTATATTGTAGAAAATGAAACTAACTCTGCAAAGAAGAAACATTTAGAATCAATATTGGTAGTTGAAGACAATACGGATATGTTACAATTTATTGCAGACAAGTTGAAAGAAAATTACGTTGTAGAATGTGCGTCTAATGGACTTCAAGCTCAGGAAATACTGAAACAGAAAAGTATCGACATTGTTATAAGTGATGTTATGATGCCCGAAATGAATGGCTTCGAGTTATGCAATTTTATCAAATCAAATATGGAGTACAGCCATATTATTGTAATACTATTAACTGCAAAAAATGACTTGAACAGTAAAATTAAAGGATTGGAAATCGGTGCTGATGCTTATGTAGAAAAACCTTTCTCGTTCCAGTATTTGCAAACATTGCTCGTATCTCTCATGAATAATAGAAAGCGCGAAATAGAGTTGTTCCTGAAAAAGCCTTTTCTACCTATGCAGCAATCGGGAATCAACAAAGCCGATGAAGAATTTCTGACAAAAATCATATCAATTATAAACGAAAACATTACCGATTCTAATTTCAATGTGGAGAGCCTAGCCGATTTAGTTTATATGAGTCGCTCCAGCCTTCATCGCAAATTGAAAGTAATGATCGACTCTACACCAACTGATTTCATAAGATTAGTGCGTCTACAAAAAGCAGCACAATTGATACAGGAAGGAAAATACAGGATAAATGAGATTTGTTATTTAGTAGGAATTAATTCATCCTCTTATTTTATTAAATTATTCCAAAGCCAGTACGGAATGACTCCAAAAGAATTCGAGAAACAGAATAAAGAATAATCTTATTTTGAGGGCTTACAACTAAATTTGAATCTTATAAAATCTGATTTTTCCTCATTTGCAGTAAGAATATTTGTTTCAAAACAAGGATGATTTACACCATCAGGATGATATTGAGCCTCGAGGCATATTCCACCAAAAGGCACAAAATTCCCCTCTAAAAAATCGCCTGTATAAATTTGAATACCGGGCATGGATGTATATACATCAACAATCCGCCCAGATACTTTTTCCCTGAGCGATGCTATTGGAGTAGCTGTGTCGGGGTCTTTTATGAAATATGCGTTATACCCTTTTAGATTGTCTTTTTTAAGTTGAGCCATTTTACCGATGGGCTTATATTCTCTGAAGTCAAAAGCTGAATTCGTTACCGAACAAATCTTGCCGATGGGTAGAAACTCATCATTCATCTCAAGATATTGCGTTGCATTCACTTGAAGTTCATGATTCAGACTATCATTATTTTGAATGTTAAGGTTGAAGTAGCTGTGATTGGTGAAATTCACAGGTGTTGCTTTATCCGACAAGGCTTTATATTCGATACTCAATTCATTATTGTCAGAGAAAAAATAGTTAACTGACAATTTCAGATTACCGGGATGTATAATATAATTGAAAAGTAGTCCACTTAGTAATTGAAAAGTATACCACTAAGTGTCTCGGATGAGATTGGCTAAAGATATTTATTCTTCATCAGGTTGTAACATTTTTTTAGTTTCTTTAACTCTGTACGACTGTCCATTCATGTTGATAAGGTAT